>NZ_JAMRYX010000194.1 GCF_024448135.1 Methylocystis suflitae | reverse complement strand
CGAGGCGCGGCGCTATCACTCAGCCGGAGTCGCCTCGGGTCCGTGATCCTCGTCTGGCGCAGTCGGCGGAGGCGGCGGCGGGGGTTTGTGAGCCTTGGCCGCAGCCGTCGTCTCACGACGGCGGTGGACGAGATAGATCGCGAAGGCGGCGACCGTGCCGAGGCCGAGCGTAAGATAGATCGGCAGGTCGCGCATGAAGCTCTTTCCCACCGAGAAGGGGAAGCGCGACACCCAACGCTCTCCGTGATCGCCAGTGACGGTGACGATGCCGACGAAATACCCGGGTTCACTGAACGTATGTTCGAAATTGATGGTGCCCGTCGGGTAGCTCTTGGGCTCCCGGTAGGCGACGGTGACGGCCTGGAGATCCTCGTTTTCCTTCTCCTCCCCGCCGACATCCTTGACGATGCGCAGCTCGACCTTCATGTCGCGCAGCTCTTCCTGCTCAGCGTCGAAAACCATGATGATCGGCCCGGTGGCCGGAATGTCCTCGCAGAATTCATTCTTGGAGGCTTCCGGCAGATAGCCGGTGAAATTCATGATGTCCGGGCCAATGAAGAGCCGGCACCGGCCTTCGGCCGCCCCCAAGCGCCCATGCGCCTCGGCCGGAGCGGGCGCGCCGACGACCATCGCCACGACAGCGGCCGCGGCCATAAAAATCGCGGGGCGAACGCCTCTCGCGAAACGGCAAGCGCCCCGCGGCGTGAAGCGATCTTCACCCGCGTCCGGCGCGCGATGCGCTTCCGGATTTCCACCATCACGCATGATGACCTCCTGGGTCTTCGTGTGACAAGAACACGCGACTCTCAGAAATGTTGCCTTCGCGCCGCACCGCCGCCCCCGTGAAGCTTACGCTCGAGGGAGCCGCTCTAACAACGCCTGAGGCTTGATGTTAGCGGATTTCGTCGCATCAGCAAGGGTGCGACGATCAGTCGCTGTTTCCGCGCTGCGCAACTTGGCGGGACCTTTCCGCGCGCGGCTCCGTCGGGATCGCCGACGCGCGAACGACCCCCGCGCCGGGGGATCGATTTTGCAGCGCGAAATAAAATTGACTGAAATCAGAAAAAATATCGTAAGTCTGCTCGCTGTCGTGAAACCACCTTAACAAGAGTTCATTCGTGGAACGCTTGCCACCCAATTAAGGCGGAGCCATATTCAGCGCGAGGCTGGGGTGCGCTTCCCATATTGCGAAACGCGGAACAGCCAACCAGACCAAGAGGATCACATGTCCAACTTCGACCGCAACACCAGCTTCGGCTACGGGCGCGGGGTCGCGCGGCCGACAACGGCTGAGATCGACCAGGGCCTGCGCGCCTATATGCTTGGCGTCTATAATTATATGACGCTCGGCCTCGGCGTGACGGGGCTCGTCGCGCTCGGCGTTTATATGCTTGCTGTCGCCAAGGTGGCGCCCGGCGCGATCGAACTGACGTCCTTCGGCCAGGTGCTTTACACGACGCCGCTGCGATGGGTGGTGATTCTGTCGCCGCTAGCGTTCATCTTCTTCATCGGCGCGCGGGCGAACACTATTTCGGCGGCGACGGCCCGCAATCTCTTCATCGCCTTCGCGGCGGTGATGGGATTGTCGATGTCCTCGCTTTTGCTCGTCTTTACGGGCGTATCGGTCGCGCGGGTCTTCTTCATCACCGCTGCGGCGTTCGGCGGGCTGAGCCTTTACGGCTACATGACGCAGCGGGATCTGTCGGCCTTCGGCTCCTTCCTGGTGATGGGCGTATGGGGGCTCGTGATCGCCGGCCTCGTCAATCTGTTCCTGCAGTCGACCGGCCTGCAGTTCGCGCTGTCGATCATCGCGGTTTTGGTGTTCGCCGGCCTGACGGCCTGGGACACGCAGAACATCAAGGACATGTATTACAGCAGCGACAGCTATGAAGTCGCGCAGAAGAAGAGCGTTTTTGGCGCGCTCTCGCTCTATTTGGACTTCATCAACATGTTCCAGTCGCTGCTGTTCCTGTTCGGCCAACGCAACAACTAAACGGGCGCCCGCCCGAGAAAAGCCCCGCTTCGGCGGGGCTTCTTCTTGCGTAAGCCTTTGCGGTCCGGCCCGCCCCGTGGCAGATACGCGCCGAGCGACCTAACGAGGACCCTTAATGGCGGACGTCACATTCCCGGCTGCTGCGGCGGCGGGACTATTGTCCTTTCTCTCTCCCTGCGTGCTGCCTCTGGTCCCGCCCTACCTGACCTATCTCGCCGGCGTCAGCATGGAGGATCTCGAACTCGAGACCCGCTCCCGCGCGCGGCGCGACATTCTGCTGTCGTCGATTCTGTTCGTTCTTGGCTTCACGACGGTCTTCGTCGCGCTTGGCGCAACGGCCAGCGCCTTCGGCGGCGTGCTGCGCGCCAATCTGCATATCCTGTCCTGGGTCGCGGGCGGGATTATCATTCTGATGGGCTTGCACTTTATCGGCCTGCTGAAAGTCAGCCTCCTGTATCGCGAGAAGCGCGCCGAGATCACGAAGCCGATAGGGCTTTTCGGCTCCTATGTCATGGGCCTCGCTTTCGCCTTCGGCTGGACGCCCTGCATCGGACCCATCCTCGCCGCGATCCTCGCCGTCGCCGGGACGCAGGAGACGGTGGCGCTCGGCGCCGCGCTGCTCGCAACCTATTCGCTCGGCCTCGGTCTGCCTTTCATCGGGGCCGGCTTGGCGCTTGGCCGCTTCCTCGCCTTCGTCGCGCGTTTCCGCCGGCATTTCGGCAAAGTCGAAAAGGTCGTCGGCGTGCTGCTCGTCTTTACCGGCGTCGCCTTTCTCACGGGCGGCGTGCAGGAGATGTCCTATTGGCTACTGGAGCTGTTTCCCGGCCTCGCCAAGCTCGGATAGGCGGGACGCAAAACCCGCTCTATGACGAGCACCGGCTGCCGGAAATCGACCGGCTGCGCGGCCTCGTCATGGTCCTCATGGCGCTCGACCATATGCGCGACTTCTTCGACGCGGACGTCATGCGCTTCTCGCCGACGGATCTCGATCACACCTATCCTTTTCTGTTCTTCACGCGCTTCATCACGCATTTCTGCGCGCCGACCTTCACCGTTCTCGCCGGCGTGAGCGCCTATCTCTACGGCGTGAAGGTGAAAGACCCCGCGGCGCTTTCGAAATTTCTCGCCGCGCGCGGCCTGTGGCTCATCCTGCTCGACGCCGCCGTCATCAGCCCGATCTGGGGCATGGGCTGGGGCCGGATCGAACTGGCGACGCTTTGGGCGATCGGCTGCAGCCTCGTGGCGCTCGCCGCCCTCTCGCGCCTGTCGCCGCGAACCGTTTTGCTCGTCGGCCTCGCGATCATCTTCGGCCATAACCTTCTCGATGGGATTCATGCCGCCGACCTCGGCGCGTTCGGACCCTGGTGGTCTCTGCTGCACGAACCCGGCAAACTGCCCTTCGGTCTGCCGGGCGGCGTCCTCTATCCGGCGCTTCCCTGGATTGGCGTCGGCGCGCTGGGTTACGGAATCGGGCCGCTGTTCCTCAAGCCGGCGTCGCTGCGCGATCGCACGCTTTATCTTGCTGGCGGCGCGGCGCTGGCGCTTTTCGTCGCGCTGCGCTTCTCCAATCTCTACGGCGATCCGCATCCCTGGAGCGTGCAGCGTGACTCCATCTTCACCCTGCTCTCCTTTCTCAACGTCACGAAATACCCGCCCTCGCTGCTCTATCTTTTGGTGACGCTTGGCGGCGCGGCATTGACGCTGCCCGCGTTGGCGCGCGCCGGAAAAAGAATCGGCGACGCGCTGACGGTCTTCGGCCGCACCCCGTTGTTCTTTTATGTCCTGCATCTTTACGTCGGCGCCTTCGCGGCGCTGGCGTTCACCTTGGCGCGCGGCTATTCCCTGGAGGACGTCGCAGCCTGGGCAAAGAGCGGGGGCCCGCCGCCGGAATTCGGCGCGGGGCTCGCGGGCGCTTACATCGCGTGGATATTGATTGTTTTGGCGCTGTATCCGCTGTGCCGCTGGTTTGCACAGGTGAAGCGCCGACGCCGCGATCTCTGGTGGCTGACGTATTTGTGACGAGGCGGCGCCAGATGGCGCGCGGCGTCGCCATTAAGGTTTCGGCGTAAGCCGCCTTGGTGGTCGCGCAGCGCGCTTGTATAGAGGAACCCGACCCAAGAGCGCGATTCCCGCTCATATGAGGTCTTAAGCCAGAAGGCGAGAAAAACAGAATGCTTGAAAAGCTGGTCGCCTTTTGCCTCCGCTGGCCTTGGACAGTGGTTTTGCTCACTCTCTGTCTGACGGCGGGGGGCGTATATGTCACCGCCGAGCGGTTCGCCATCGATACGGAGACCGGAAATCTTTTCTCGCCGGATATCCCCTGGCGCAAGAATGAAGCGGCGCTCTACAAAGCCTTCCCGGACCTCCTCGACGTCATCGTCATCGTCATCGACGGCAAGACCGCCGAGGAGGCCGACGACGCCGCGAAACGTCTCAACGCGGCCTTGCAGGGCAAGCCCCTCCTGTCCCGCGTATGGCGCCCGGACGAGCACGAATATTTCCGCAAGAACGGCCTGTTGTTCCTGCCGGTCCCCGACATCGAAAAAAATGTCGGCGTGATGATCGGCCAGCGCGACGTTCTCGAACCGCTCGCCGAAGATCCAAGTTTGCGCGGCCTGTCGAGCGTGCTCGTCGACAACTTCAAGTCCGCTTCCGGCAGCGAACGCGCCATGAAAATGTACATCAGCGGCGTCGAGGAGTTTTCCGCCGGGATCGAACAGGCGCTCGCTGGAAAGCAGGCGGAGGTCGACTGGGGCAAGCTGCTGGCGTCGGGGGGAAGCGCGCCCGCCACGCCTGAAATGGACAAGCGACGCATCGTCATCGCCAAGCCGGTCGTCGACTATTCCGACCTTCAGCCGGGCGCCGACGCGATCAGGCTGGTGCGTAAGACGGCGGCCGACCTGCGTCTCGACGAAGAACACGGAGTCAAGCTGCGCTTGACGGGTCAGGTGCCGCTCGCGGACGACGAATTCGCCACCATCTCGGAAAACATGACTCTCAACACCGCTGGCACGCTCGCCGTGGTGACGCTCATTCTGTTCGCCGCGCTGCGTTCGCCAAAGCTCATTCTCGCGGTCCTCATCACCCTGCTCGCAGGCCTCGCCATCACGTCGGGGCTCGGGATCTTGATGATCGGCCGCTTCAACCTGATCTCGGTCGCCTTCGCCGCGCTGTTCATCGGGCTTGGAGTCGACTTCGGCATTCAGTTCGCGACCCGCTATCGCGAAGAACGGCACAACGACGACGATCTCGAACGCTCTCTGCTTTCCGCGACCCGGGGCATCGGCAGCTCGCTGACGCTTGCTGCGGTATCGCTGCTCGCGGGCTTTTTCTGCTTTCTGCCGACGTCGTTCAGCGGCGTGTCCGAACTTGGCCTCATCGCCGGCGTCGGCATGATTGTCGCCTATGTCGCGACTCTCACCTTCCTGCCGGCGGCGATCAAATTGCTGCGCCCGCGCGCGGAGCATGTGCCGATCGCGACCACGTCGCTCGCCGCCGTGGACCACTGGATCGCGCATCACCGGGCCTTCGTGCTGATCGCCACGGCGATCGTCGTGCTCGCCGGCATGCCGGCGCTGCTGCATCTGACCTTCGACTCCAATCCGATGAATCTGCGCGATCAGAAGGTCGAATCGGTCGCGACTTTTCTCGATCTCTCCAAGGACCCCAAGACGGCGCCCAACAAGATCGAGGTGCTCGCGCCATCGCTCGAAGCCGCGCGCGAGATGGAAAAAAAGATCGAGGCGCTGCCTGAAGTCGATCACGTCGACTCGATCGACTCATTGATCCCCAAGGATCAGGACGACAAGCTCGCCCTCGTCGACATGGCGGTTTCGCAATTGCGCGGCGTGCTGAATCCCAAGATGAAATCGCCGCCAAGCGACGCCCAGACCGTCAAGGCGCTGACGAACGCCGCCAAGGCGCTGCGCCGCGCGACGGCGAAGAAGCCCATCCCCGCCGTGACGCGCTTCGCCGACGACCTCGACGCTCTCGCCAAGGCGAGCCCGGAGACGCGCGCCATGGCGCGCCAGGCGGTGTTCGGCGGCTTCGACAAGATGCTCGGCGAAATCCGTCAGGCCCTGCAAGCGCAGCGCGTGACCATCGACACGCTGCCCGAGGATTTGCGTCGCGACTGGATTTCCGACACCGGCCTGGTGCGCGTCGAGGTGACGCCCAAAGGCGACAGCAACGACCGTGTCGTCATGACCGAATTCGCCCAAGCGATGCAAGCAATTGCGCCGGACGCGAGCGGTCCGCCGGTGATTGTGTCGGAAGCGCAAAAAACCATTACGCGCGCGTTTCTCGAAGCTGGACTCTACGCCTTTATCGCGATCTTCATCATCTTGGCGGTGGCGCTGCGCAATCCGCTCGACGTCGCCTTGACGCTGGGCCCGCTTGTGCTCGCCGGCATCATGAGCCTTCAGGCCGCGGACTTACTCGGCATGTCGCTTAATTTCGCCAACATTATTGCGCTGCCGCTGATGTTCGGCGTCGGCGTCGCCTTCCACATTTATTATGTGATCGCGTGGCGAAAGGGCGTCGTCGATATGTTGGCGTCGAGCCTGACTCGCGCCATCTTTTTCAGTTCTCTAACGACGGGAACCGCTTTTGGCAGCTTGATCCTGTCGAGCCATCCCGGAACCGCGAGCATGGGCCAACTTCTCGCCATTGCGCTGTTCTTCACATTGCTCGCCGCCTTCATTATCGTGCCGGCGTTTCTTGGCCCGCCGCGCGCCCCAGCAACGGACTCGGGCGACGCGGCTTGACGGAGTCGGCGTTCCGCCGTTCGCTACTTTGAGCGAATCATATTCATCGCAACCGAACAGAGGTCCGGCGTCATGAGAAAAGCACTTCTACGCATCGCGATGGCGACCGCCCTCTGCGCGCCCACGGCGGCGTATGCCGTCGACGCCGTTTACGGCGTCTGGGTTCGCGAAGGACATCCGAACGACAAGCTGGAATTCTACGACTGCTCGGGCAAGCTTTGCGCCAAGGGGATCGAGGCGATGCCGGATGGCTCGCCGGCCCCGCAGGTCTTGCGCAACGCCGCCAAAACAACGCCCAACCACTGGGAGGGCGAGATCAATGATCCCGAGAGCGGCAAGACCTACATCGGCAAGATCGCGCTGGATTCGCCGACATCGCTGACGATGACCGGCTGCCTCGTCGCCTTCCTCTGCCAAAGCGAGACCTGGACGAAAGTTTCCGGACCGACCAAGCCGGCGGCCGACGCAAAGCCTGCTGGACACGATCCTGCCGCCAAAACGGCCGCGCCCGCGCCGGACGCGAAGGAGCCAGCGGCGAAACCCTCGGCCCACGAACCCGCGGCCAAGGAACCGGCGGCCAAGGAACCGGCGAAGCCCGCGGCCAAGGCGACAAAGCCGGGAAAGGGCAAGACGACCGCCCCTCCCGCCCAAACGGAATAGCGGCGCGATAGCGACGGTCCTTACCGATAGGTAACTTGACCGTCGCGGCGCGCCGCGCGAGCTTAGAACTCACAGCTTTTCGCGCGTTGACGGCCAGCGCGCGCCTCCCCGCCGCCGCTTAGAGGCCCGCAACTCGTCGCTCGTCAGGCCAGCGACAGCGAGTTTGCGCGGTGCATAGACGAGCGACGGACCTTCCCGGCGCCTTCGCCGGCGCTTAAGGAAGGGGACGCTCGCGGCCGTTCCCGCGGATCCTCTGGAGGCGTCTGCTACTTGACCGCGCCCGCTCTGTCTCGCTCTTTTCGACCAGCGCTGGCGGCCGCCGCGACGCTCGCGGCGGCGCTCGCCGGCTGCGATCTCGAGTGGGACAAGCCAGATCTCTCCGCCCCGCCGCCGGCGCGGTTTCGAGAAGCGAAGCCGCAGCCGCAGCCGCCGATCTCCGGCGGGCGGGATTTCGCCGCCAAATTCGGTTCGAAGGAACTGACCGAACTCGTAGAGCGCGCGCTCGACGACAACCAGGATCTGGCGGCCGCGATCGCCCGCATCACCCAGGCCGACGCCCAGGCGCGGGTTTCGAGCGCTGCGCTGTTTCCAACAGTTAATATGACCGACATCGCGCGGTCGACGCGCGTTCCCGGCACAACGATCAACGTCGGCTCATCAAGCACCGGCTTTAATCCTTCGACGTCGAACACCGGATCGCAGCCCGCCTTCGACGCGCGCACCTTCGGCTTCTTCCAGCTTGCGCTTACGGCGAGCTATGAGGTGGATTTTTGGGGCAAGAATGACAGCGCCTCAAAAGCCGCGCGCATCCTCGCCAACGTCTCGCGCTTCGATCGCGACGTCGTCGAAATCTCGACCGTCGCCGCTGTCTTAAACTCCTATTTCCAGGTGCTCACGGCGCAGGACCGTCTGCGCATCGCCCATCAGAACGTCGCGATCGCACAGGGGGTCTTGGACGCCATCAACGCGCGGCTTGAGGCTGGGACGGCGACCGTGCTCGACACCTCGCAGCAGGAAACGATCGTTGCTCAACAGCGCGCGTCGATTCCGCCGCTCGAACAGACTTTGCGCCAGACGCGCAACACGCTTGCGGTGCTGCTAGGACAGACGCCGGAAAGCATGACCTTCAAGGGCGGTTCTCTCGCAAAGCTCAAGTTTCCGCAGATTGCGCCAGGACTGCCCTCGGAAGTGCTGCTGCGCCGCCCGGACGTGGCGGAAGCGGAAGCGCGCCTCGCATCGCAGGAATTCTCGGTGTTGCAGGCGCGGGCGGCCTTTTTCCCGTCCCTGACCCTGACCGGGCTTTATGGATTCCAAAGTTCGCTGCTCACGACGCTCATTATGAGGCCGGACGCGATCGCCTGGCAGATCGCCGGCACGCTCACGCAGCCCGTATTCGATGGCTGGAACCTGCAGGGCCAGTATGACCTGCAGAAGGGCCGATATTCTGAATTAGCGGCGCTTTATCGCAAGCAGATTCTAACTGCTCTGTCCGATACTGAGAACGCGCTGATTGCAATACGCGAAACGGACCGCCAGATGAAGCTCCTAGGCGTCGCCGTCTCAGCGGCTCGGCGCGCCTTGGACGCCACAGAGATGCGTCTGCGGGAAGGGACAATCGACATCGTGCAGCTGGCGCAGACGCAGACGACGTATTTCCAAACGCAGGACCAGCTTGCGGTCGCGCGTCTTTCCCACTTCCAGGCGGCGACGAGCCTGTATCAGGCGCTCGGCGGCGGCTGGTCGCCGACGACTCGCGAAATCGAGATCGCCCGCTCCAACGCCGCCTATGAGGCCGACAGAGGACCATGGCCATGAACCGCCTCAGCCGAAGGGCGCTACTTGCGGTCGGCGCGCTCGCGATCGTCGGCGCCCTTGCGTGGGCGTATCAGACTGGCAGGCTGCCGGGGTTCGCGGCCAAGAACCAGGGCCCCGTTGCGGGCCGTTCGGGCGGCGGGCGCGAGGGAATCGTCACCGTCACCGCAGCGACGGCGCGTCTCGACGACGTGCCCGTGACCATTGACGCCGTCGGCACCGTGCAGGCGCTCAACACGGTGACGATCCGCACGCAGGTGGACGGGAGGCTGATGCGCCTCGCCTTCACGGAGGGACAGGACGTCCGCAAAGGCGACATATTGGCCGAAATCGATCCGGCGCTCTATCAGGCGCAATATGATCAGGCGGTGGCCAAGAAGGCGCAAGACGAGGCCAATCTCGCTAACGCTCGCGTCGATCTCGCGCGCTACGAAAGACTCCTCGTCGGCGCCTACGCCTCGAAGCAGCAGCACGCCACCCAGAAGGCGACCGTCGCGCAGCTCGAGGCGCTGGTGCGCGCCGACAAGGCGGCGATCGACAACGCCAAAACGACGCTCGATTACGCAACGATACGCTCGCCGCTCGACGGTCGGGTCGGCATCCGCCTCGTCGACGTCGGCAATATTCTGCATGCCTCGGACCAGACCGGCATTGTCGTCATCACGCAACTCAAGCCGATCTATGTCGTATTCACCCTGCCTCAGCAGGCGTTGCCGGCGGTGCAGAAGGCGCAGGCTCAGGGAAGGGCCAAGGTCTCGGCGCTCGGTCCTGACAATGTGACGCCGATCGAAATCGGCGAGCTAAGCGTCATCGATAACCAGATCGACCAGCAGACGGGAACGGTGCGGATCAAAGCGACATTTGCGAATCAAACGCTGTCGCTCTGGCCCGGCCAATTCGTCAATGTGCGTCTGATGCTCGACACGCTGAAGAATGTTATCGTGACCCCCAGTCCAGCAGTGCAGCGTGGGCCGAACGGGGCTTTCGTCTATGTGGCGGGCCCCAACGATATCGCGACAATGCGCGAGGTGACGACGGGTCGACAGGACGAGAAAATGGCCGTCATCGCTTCGGGGCTTCAGCCCGGCGAGGTGGTCATCACAAGCGGCTTCTCCCGGCTGACGGACGGCGCAAAAATTCAGATCATGAATGCGCCTACGGCCGCAAGCGCCGAAGATGTCGGCGCCAGTGGCGAAGACCAGCGCTCGAACGCGGCGCGCGAAGCGCCCACCCGACGCGCGCGAGGCAATCGAACGCAAAGATGAACGTATCTGCGCCCTTCATCCACCGGCCGGTGGCGACGTCGCTCTTGGCGTTCGCCGTGCTGCTGTTTGGCATCATGGGGTATTTGCGACTTCCCGTCTCGCCGCTTCCGCAGGTCGATTTTCCGACCATTCAGGTGACAACGCAGCTCCCCGGCGGCAATCCCGATACGATCGCTTCGCTGGTGACGGCGTCGCTCGAACGACAGTTCGGCCAAATCCCGTCGCTGACCAGCATGTCGTCGCAGAGCTCTTTCGGGCTTTCGCAGATCACGCTGCAATTCGATCTCGACCGCAACATCGACGCGGCCGCGCAAGACGTTCAGGCGGCGATCAACGCCGCCGCCTCGACGCTGCCGCGCAATCTCCCCTATCCGCCCGTTTACGCCAAGGTTAATCCCGCCGACACGCCAATCCTGACGCTGACGCTGCGTTCAAAGACCGCCACCCTGCGCGATTTGAGCGATCGCGCCGATACGCTGATCGCGCCGCAGGTCTCGCAGGTCTCTGGGGTCGGCCGCGTGTCGGTGCAGGGCGGCGTCCGGCCGGCCGTGCGCATTCAGGCCGATCTTGCGCGCCTGGCGGCCAATCGCATCGGCATGGAGGATTTGCGCCTCGCCATCGCCGCGGCAAACATCGCCGGCGCCAAGGGCTCGCTTGACGGCAGCCGACAGTCCTACACGCTGGACGCCAACGACCAAATTCTGCGCGCGAGTCAGTACAACGACATCATCGTCGCCTGGCGCAACGGCGCGCCGGTGATGCTTCGCGACGTTGCTCAGGTCATCGACGGACTGGAGAACACGCGCGTCGGCGGCTGGCACAATGGCGAGCAGACCGTCGTTCTCGACGTATTGCGCCAGCCCGGCGCCAACATCATCAACACGGTCGAGCTGGTCAAGAGCGAACTGCCGCAGATTCAGCGGGCGCTTCCCGCCGGCATGTCTTTGGAGATCGTCAACGACCGCACCGTAACGATCCGCGCCTCGATTTTCGAGGTGCAGCTGACGCTTGTCATCGCCTCGGCGCTCGTCGTGCTCGTCGTGTTGATGTTCCTGCGCAGTTGGCGGGCGACGCTCATCGCCGGCGTCAGTCTGCCGCTCTCGATCATCGCCACATTCGCGATCATGTGGGCCGCGGGCTTCTCGCTCGACAATCTGTCGCTGATGGCGCTGACCATCGGCACGGGCTTCATCGTCGACGACGCGATCGTGATGATCGAGAACATCGTGCGCAATATCGAGGAAGGCAAAGCGCCGCGTCTGGCCGCGCTCGACGGCGCGCGCCAAATCGGATTCACGGTCGTCTCGCTCACCGTCTCGCTTATCGCCGTCTTTATACCGCTGCTGTTCATGACCGGCATCGTCGGGCGGATGTTCCGCGAATTCGCGCTGACGTTGACAATGGCCGTCGTCGTGTCGGCGGCGATCTCGCTAACGCTGACGCCAATGCTTTGTGCGGCGCTGCTGCGGATGGCGCCGCCGCGGGGACAATCGCGATGGGAGACGCTTTCGCTGGCGCTTGATCGCGCTTACCATGTATCGCTCGATTGGGCGCTCAAGCGCGAGCGATTCATGCTTGCGCTCACCGTCGCGACTCTAGCGCTCACCGTCGCGCTCTACGCCGTCATTCCAAAGGGCTTCCTGCCGCGGCAGGACACCGGCGTGCTGTCAGCGGTTATGGAAGCTTCGTCGGACGCGTCCTTCGACAAGATGGCGGCGCTGCAGGCGAAGATCGCCGAAGAGTTTCGCCGCGACCCGGACGTGAGCGGCGTGACATCGGTGCTGGGCGTCGGCCCCCTCAATGCGACGACCAATGTCGCGCGGCTCACCGTGATGCTGCGCCCGCACAGCGAGCGCCGGGAGAGCGCCGAAAAGATCGCCGACCGTCTGAAGGCGGCTGCCGAACAAACGCCGGGCGTCACGCTTTATGTCCAGCCGGTTCAAGACATCCAGATTACGACGCGGCCAAGCCGGTCCCAGTTTCAATATACGCTGACCTCCGCCGACGGCGGCGAATTGCTGACATGGTCCAACCGATTGCTCGATCGACTGCGCATGACCCCAGGCTTGCGTAACGTCGCGGCCGAAACGCAGGAGGGCGGTTTGCGCACGCTCATGCGAATCGACCGTGACAAAATGGGGCGGCTCGGCATTACGGCGCAAAATGTCGACGACGCGCTGAACGACGCCTTTGGGCAGCGGCAGATTTCGATGATTTACACGCAGTCGAATCAATATCGCGTCATTCTAGAAGCTGCGCCTCAATATCTGCGCGACCCTTCGGCTTTGGAGAAGCTTTATGTCGCGCCGATTGGCGGCGGACCGCAGACGCCGCTTGGGACTTTTGCGCGCCTGGAAAATCTCTCCGCGCCGCTTTCCGTCGCGCATCAGGATCAGTTTCCAGCCTCGACAATCAGTTTCGATCTTGCCGAGGGCTATTCGCTTGGCGACGCGGTGAAAATGATCGCCAACGCGGAAGCCGCGGTCGGCATGCCGTCGTCAATCGTCGGCGTGTTCAGCGCCGACGCCGCCGAATTCAACAAGTCGCTGGCGAGCCAACCCTGGCTCATTCTCGCGGCGATCGTGTCGATCTATATCGTGCTCGGCGTTCTTTACGAAAGCTTCGCCCATCCCTTCACCGTCCTGACGACTCTGCCGTCGGCGGGCGTTGGCGCGCTGCTCGCGCTGCTCGCCTTACACATCGAAATGTCCATTGTCGCGCTGATCGGCGTCGTTCTGCTGATGGGCATCGTCAAGAAGAACGCGATCATGATGATCGACTTCGCGCTGGACGCCGAGCGCGATGAAGGACTCTCGGCGCGTGACGCGATCGTGCGCGCCTGCCATCTGCGCTTCCGTCCCATCATGATGACGACGCTTGCCGCGCTCTTCGGCGCGCTGCCGCTCGCGCTCTCGCATGGGCCGGGCAGCGAATTGCGCATTCCGCTGGGCGTCGCGATCATCGGCGGCCTGCTGCTTTCGCAGGCGCTGACGCTTTACACGACGCCAGTCATCTATCTTGCCGTGGAGCGACTGCGCGTCCGGCTCTCGCCGCCTGCCGAGCCGCCTGCCGCCGAGGAGTTTAAACCGTTCGGCGAACTGCCGAAGCCGCCAACCCGCGAGGCCGCCGAGTGAACGTCTCCGCGCCCTTCATCAAGCGGCCGGTCGCGACGACGCTGCTTGCGGGCGCGCTGTTTCTCCTTGGCGCCGTCGCCTATTTTTTCTTGCCGGTCGCGAGCCTGCCCGCCGTCGATTTTCCGATCATCGGCATTTCCGCATCACGGCCCGGCGCCGATCCCCAAACAATGGCGGCGTCCGTCGCGGCGCCGCTTGAACGGCGCCTCGCCACGATCGCCGGACTGAACGAGCTGACATCGTCGAATTCGCTCGGTTCGACGCAGATCATCGCCCAATTCGACATCTCGCGGTCGCTCGATGGCGCAGCGCGCGACGTACAGGCGGCGCTTAACGCCGCGCTCACCGACCTGCCGTCCGATCTGCCGACGTTGCCGACTTATCGAAAGGCGAGCCAATCCAGCATGCCCGTGCTCGTGCTGGCGATGACCTCCGACACCTTGCCGACGAGCGCCATCTTCGACGCGGCCGATTCGGTGATCGCGCAGCGCATTTCGCAGGTTCCTGGCGTCGCGGAGGCGCGCCTCGCCGGCGCCGAGCAGCCGGCGATCCGAGTCCAGGTCGACAGCGCGCGGCTCGCCGCCATGGGGCTCGGCGTCGACGCCGTCGCCAATGCGCTCAACGCCGCCAACGCCCATTCCGCCGTCGGCGCGCTTGGCGGCGTTTCGCGCGAGATCACGCTTGCGACGACCGATCAGCTATCGACGCCCGCTGATTATCGCAACATCGTCATCGCATCGCGCAATGGGGCCATCGTCAAGCTCGGCGACGTCGCCACGGTCGAACTCGGGGTAAAAAACCGCAACGCGGCCGGGTGGTTCAACGGCAAGCCCGCCGTGCTGCTTATCGTCACCAAACAGCCCAACGCCAATGTGATCGAAACGGTCGATCACATTAAGGCGCTGCTGCCGCAGCTTCGAGAATGGATTCCAAGCGGCGTCAAGATCGATGTGCTCGCCGATCGCACGCAAACGATTCGCGCCAGTATTCACGACATTCAGCGCACGCTGGCGATCTCCATCATTCTGGTGATGATCGTCGTCTATGTCTTTCTGCGCCGTTCGACTCCGGTCATAGCGGCCGGCATCACCGTGCCGCTCTCTCTGATCGGCACCTGCGCTGCGATGTGGGCCGCCGGCTTCTCGATCGACAATCTGTCGCTGATGGCGTTGACGATTTCGGTCGGCTTCGTCGTCGATGACGCGATCGTCATGATCGAAAACATCCAGAGCAACGCCGAGCGCGGCATGGGCCGCATGGAAGCGGCGCTGGTGGGCGCGCAGCAGATCGGCTTCACCGTTGTTTCGATCAGCCTGTCGCTGGTAGCCGTTTTCATTCCGCTTCTTTTCATGGAAGGCGTGATGGGCCTGCTGCTGCGCGAATTTTCCTGGACGCTGACCTTCGCCATTGCGATTTCAACGGTCATCTCCCTTACAGTGACGCCAATGATTTGCGCGCGCTTGCCTGTGCGTCGCGAGAAGCCGCCATCGCGCTTCGATCGCATCGTCGAAGGCGCGCTCGACAGGGTCGTCGATTCCTACGCGCGCAGCCTGCGGTTGGTGATCGATCATCCGTGGGCCACGCTCATTGTCGTGGTCGTCTCGATCGCTTGGACGGTCCGTCTTTATGAGACGATCCCAAAGGGCACCCTGCCGCAGGACGATATCGGCCTGATTAATGGAACCACCGAGGCCTCTGGCGACGTTTCGTTCGCGGAGATGGCGCGCTTGCAGCGGCTCGCATCCGAGACGCTGCTCGCCGATCCCGACGTCGTCAATGTCGGCTCCTTCATCGGCGCCAGCAACCTGACCGCCTCGATGAACCAAGGCCGGCTATTCGTCGCCTTGAAGCCGGCGGACGAGCGGCGCGCATCGAGCAAGGAAGTGATCGCGCGCCTTCGCGGCCAATTCGCGAAAATTCCCGGTCTTAGCGTGTTTATGGTGCCCTCTCAGGATTTGCGATCGGGCGGCCGGCTGAGCAAGGCGCAATATCAGTTCACCCTGTCGAGCCCATCCATCGAGATTCTCGAGACGTGGCGCGACAAGGTGCTCGAGCGCCTAAGGAAGGCGCCGGAACTCATCGACGTGACGTCCGACCAGGAGCGCGGCGGCCTTCGCGCCAATGTCGTCATCGATCGCAACGCCGCCGCCCGCATGAACGTCCAGATCGCCGCAATCGACGCGGCCTTGAACAGCGCTTTCGGCCAGCGGCAGGACGCGATCATCTACACTCAGCGCAACCAGTACCGCGTCGTCTATGAGACGCCGGCGGAACGTCAGCGGGACATTCGCGACCTCGCTGGAATCTACGTCAGCTCGATGACCGGCGAACAGATTCCGCTTACCGCGCTCGCGCATATCGAACGCGGCGCGACGCCGCTTGTCGTCCATCATCAGGGCGTGGTGCCGGCGACGACGATTTCCTACAATGTCGCGCCCGGCTACAGTCTCGACGCGACCGTCGCGGCGATCGAAAAGGCGATCGCCGAACTCAATCCGCCGGGCGGTCTGCGCGCCGAATTCGCTGGCGACGTCGCGGATTTCCGTAAGGTGGCGGCCGGAATGGCGGGGCTGATCATCGCCGCTCTGCTCTCGGTCTACATCATTCTCGGCATTCTTTACGAAAGCCTCGTCCATCCGATCACGATCATCTCGACGCTGCCATCCGCGGGGCTCGGCGCGCTTTTGTCGCTCGAACTGTTCGGCGTCGAGTTCACCATCATCGCCTTCATCGGCATCTTGCTGCTGATCGGCATCGTCAAGAAGAACGGCATCATGCTCGTCGACTTCGCCTTGCAGGCGGAGCGCGAAGGCATGTCCGTGCATGACGCGGCGCTCGCGGCGGCGCGCGAACGATTCCGCCCCATTCTGATGACGACGCTTGCGGCGACCTTCGGCGCGCTGCCGCTCGCCTTCGCGACCGGGATCGGCGCCGAACTCCGGCGTCCGCTGGGCATCACCATCGTCGGCGGATTGCTGCTCAGCCAGGCGCTGACGCTCTACACGACGCCGGTGAT
Organism: Methylocystis suflitae; assembly: GCF_024448135.1. Classification (GTDB taxonomy): domain Bacteria; phylum Pseudomonadota; class Alphaproteobacteria; order Rhizobiales; family Beijerinckiaceae; genus Methylocystis; species Methylocystis suflitae. The sequence continues at coordinate 23,725 of NZ_JAMRYX010000194.1, read as the reverse complement.
CTATCTGCTGATGAGCAGGCTCAGGCGCAAAAAGCCGGCGACGCCCGCGCCCCAGCGCATCACGCCGCTAAAAGCCCACGGCGCTTGACGTCAGAGCGCGCTGCGAAAAAGTGGACGCCGGTTTTTCGCGCAAAGCGCGCTCTAAGTTTTTGGAATCGATCACGTCATCTGCGTTTAGGCGATTCCGCCTAAACGCAGCGTGATCTAGTGCGCCGGCGTTTGCGGCGTTTCGAAGAAGAAGCGCAACACCTGGGCGGCGCCGCAATCCTCGATCGGGATATGCCAGAACTTCGAATCGAGATCCGGAAACCGCTCCATCGGCAGCTGGATCTGCGTGAGCCGCGCGTGATTGTCGAAGCCGCGCAGCATGGCGCGCTCGAACAGTTTCAGCAGTTGCTCTTCGCAGTCTGGCACTTCCGTGACGGTGAGAATGATATTGTTGGCGAGGGGGAAGTCTTTCTCGAACAGCTGTTCCAAATTAACCGGCGCCATGTTCGCGTCTCCGACGCCCCCTAATTGGAGCTTCGACCATCATGCGGTCCCGACGCTCCAACCCTTTCACGCGTCCGCTAAAAAGACGAACTACGCTAACAGGTTGTCGATCGGGGTCCACAGGAAAGCTAGGCTCAGCCTTTCAGCTATTTAAGGCGGGTTTGTGGAAGCGGCCAGCTCTCCCCAGCTGTCTTCGAAGATCAGATTCTCCAACGGCAGACGCGAGGCCCAGCGTTTGGCTTCCAGCTCCGGCAGCCTGTAGGCCTGCGCGACATAGCCGACGCAGAGATAGGCGACGATGGCGATCTCATTGGGAATGCTGAGGATTTGGCGCAGATCGGCTTCCCTGACGATGCTCACCCAGCCAACGCCGACGCCTTCGGCGCGCGCCGCCAGCCATAGATTTTGAACAGCACAGGCGGTGCTGAGGATATCGGTGTCCGGCTGCTGCGTGCGCCCGAGCCCTGTCGCGCCGAACCGCGCCCGATCGCAGGTGACGCAGATATTCAGCGGCGCCTTCATGATCCCTTGCAGCTTGAGGCTGCGATACAGCGAGCGACGCTCCGGCTCCAGCGCCTGCTCCTCGGCCTCACAGGCGCGTTGAAAGGCCGCGTAAGCGGCGCGTCGCTTCTCGATGTCCCTGATAATGATGAAGTTCCAAGGCTGCATGAAACCGACGGAGGGGGCATGATGCGCCGCGTCAAGGATGCGCAGCAAAACGTCGCGCGGCACGTCGTCCGGCAGGAACTCGTCACGCACGTCGCGGCGCGCGTGAATGACGCGGTAGATCGCGGCGCGCTCGGCCTCGCTGAAGGCTGCGGCGGGCGCCAGATCCGCTGGCTTCTGGTCCGTCTTCTTCGGCGCTTCAGCCGCCATCGACGCTCTCCAGCGCTGCGGCAAGCCGCGCCCAGGCGGACTCGTTTGGCGGCAGACCGAACCTCAGCCAATCTGGCCTGTCGGCGAAGCCTCGGGTCAATATGCCGCGCGCGGCGAGATGGGCAAACCAGCGGGAGGCGTGCAAACGCGCCGCCAGCCGAAATAGAGTTGTCCCTCCGGCAATCTGGAAACGGGCCTGCGTCAGCAGCGCGTCGAGGCGCGCGGCGTCGCCGGCGCAAGCTCGCGCCGCGCCTGTGCGCCATGCTTGATCCGCAAGCGCGCGGGCGCCGATAGAGAGCGCCGGACCTGAGACAGCCCAAGGCCCGAGCGCGGCGCGCAGCTTCGCCCCGCGCGCATGCGAACAGAGCGCGAAGCCCAGCCGCAATCCGGGAAGCCCATAGGCCTTGCCGAAAGAGCGCAGCACAACGAGGCTCTCATTCTGCGCAAAACGCGCGACGCTCACTTCCGGCGTGAAATCCATGAAGGATTCATCGACGATCAGCAGAGAGCCGCGTTGCGACATCTGCGCAGCGGCAGACAAAATGTCCTGCGGCGCGACCACGCGTCCGTCCGGATTATTGGGATTGACGATCACGCCAACGTCGGCGTTCGCAAGCGCGTCTATTGTTTCCACCAGATCGACCTGCGCGCCCATTGCGGCCCAGCAGGCGGCGTGCTCGGCGTAAGTGAAGCCGAGGATCGCGACGCGTTTGGCCGGGAAAACGCGCGGAAGCATCTGAATGAAGGCTTGCGCGCCGCCGCCTGGAAGGACGTCGGCTCCGGCGGGCGCGCCATAGGCCTTGCGCGCGGCGCCGTCGAGGGCGGCGAAAGCGTCATCGTCCGGAAGGCGCGTGAAAACCTCATCGGCAGGCGGCGGCAGCGGATAGGCGCGCGGATTGACGCCCGTCGACAGATCAATCCAGGGTTGCGGCGCGTTGGGAAAAAGGCGCCGCGCGGCGTCGAGTCGCCCGCCATGCGCCACGAGCGACGGCGCGCCGATTGCCGAATGCGCCATCACCGCGCAATTTCCCACAGCGCGTCGAGATCGATATGCCGCGCGCAATGCGCCGCAAGCGCGTCAAGCGTCTCTTCGATCGACTCCTCATAGTGCAGCGATGATTGCGGCGCGCCGAGCGTTCGCAGCAGCGATGCGCGCAAGGAATCGTGCGCGAAGATTCCATGCGCATAGGCGCCCGCCACACGCCCGTCGTGCGAGATCGCGCCATCCGCGCGACCATCCGCGAGTTGCAGCGCCGGCCGCGCGCAGTCGGGACCGGCAGTTGCGCCAACATGCATTTCGTAGCCGCAGAACGGCGCGTCGAAAAGCGGCGCATGGCCGCTGACCGGGGCCAGCGCTTTTTCTCCCGTCAGCGTCGTTTCAATATCAAGGAGACCCAATCCCTGCGCTTCGCCGGCGGGCCCTTCGGCGCCGAGCGGATCGCGGATGACGCGGCCCAGCATCTGATAGCCACCGCAAATGCCGAAAACGCGGCCGCCGCGACGGACATGCGCGAGAATGTCGATGTCCCAGCCATTGTCGCGCAGCGCCGTGAGATCGGCGATCGTCGCTTTCGATCCCGGCAGGATGACGAGTTGCGTTTCCGGCGGCAGCGGCTCTCCATCCTTGAGGAAGACCACGCGCACGCCGGGTTCGGCCTTCAGCGGATCGAGATCGTCGAAATTGGCGATATGCGGCAAGAGCGGAACGGCGATCACGACGCCGTTGCGCTGATCGCGGCTGCTCCTGCGCAACCCGAATGCGTCCTCCGCCGGCAGCCGAGCGGCGGCGTCGAAAAAAGGCACGAGACCGAGCGAACGCCAGCCGGTGCGCGCTTCGACAAAGCGCAGGCCATCGTCGAACAGCGAGGCGTCGCCGCGAAACTTGTTGACAATGAACCCTTCGATCATCGCCGCATCTGCATCGTCGAGCGCCGCCTTGCAGCCAACGAGCTGCGCGATGACGCCGCCGCGGTCGATGTCGCCGACCAGCACGACCGGAACGTCGGCTTCGCGGGCGAAGCCCATATTGGCGATGTCGTTCTTGCGCAGATTGATCTCGGCGGCGCTGCCGGCGCCTTCGACGATGACAAGCTCGGCCTCTGCCTTGAGGCGCGCGTAGCTTTCGAGCACCGGCCGCATCAGGCGCGGCTTCAAATCCTGGTAGTCGCGCGCCTTCGCCTGGCCGACGACGCGTCCCTGCACGATGATTTGCGCGCCCGAGGCGCCTTGCGGTTTGAGCAGCACGGGATTCATGTCGATGCGAGGCGTAAGCCGCGCGGCGCGCGCCTGCAAGGCCTGGGCCCGGCCGATCTCGCCGCCGTCGCTCGTCACCGCGGCGTTGTTCGACATGTTCTGCGGCTTGAAGGGCGCGACCCTGACGCCGCGATTGGCGAAGGCGCGCGCGAGCCCGGCGACAAGCAGCGATTTGCCGACGTCGGAGCCCGTGCCCTGGATCATCAGCGTGCGGCTCATGAAGCGAGAAAAGCCATCGCCGCGTCGATGCTATGCGTCGTCGCAGCGTCCGCGCTTGCCGGACGCGCGATCATGACGACGTCAAGCCCGAGCGCCCGCGCCGCTTCGATCTTGGCGTAGGCGAGCGCGCCGCCGCTGTTCTTGGTGACGACGATCTCGATGCGCCTGTCGCGCATCAACGCGATCTCATCCTCGAGCGCGAAGGGACCGCGGCCGAAGATCACCTCGCAGGAGGGCGGCAGGTCGGCGGCCTGCGGCGGTTCGATCACCCGCAGGATGTACTCGTGCTGCGGCGCAACGCGAAAATCGGCGACGCCCTGCCGACCGATCGCGAGAAAGACCCGGCGTGGCGCCGCGCCAAGCGCGCGCGCCGCCGCGGCGTTGTCGTCGACTTCGGTCCAGCGATCGCCCTGCGCAGCGATCCATGGCGGGCGCGTCAGGACGAGCAGCGGCATGCCGGCGGCGGCGCAGGCGGCCCGGGCGTTGGCGGAGATACGCGCGGCGAAGGGATGCGTCGCGTCGACGACATGCGAGATGCGCTCCTCGACAAGATAGCGCGCCAATCCTTCGACGCCGCCGAAGCCGCCCACTCTAGTCGGCAGATCATGCGCGATCGGCGCGCTGGTGCGTCCGGCGAGCGAAATGACGCCGTCGAGACGCGGGTCGGCGGCGATCTGCGTCGCAAGCGCGCGCGCTTCGCTCGAGCCGCCGAGCACAAGCGCGCGGCGATGCGGGTGCGCGGCATACGAAGGAAGAAGAGATGACGAAAGCGAAACTGTCACGCCAATATCCACCGATCCTTTTACGCGCATCACTGCAGAACTGATTGATCGCTTCGCAGATGTCATTCCCGACGCGCGGAAGCGCGATGGGGAATCCAGGGCCAAATCCGAGCCTGTTCATGTCGCTTTTGGATTCTCGATCAGGCTTTTGGCCTGTCGGGAATGACAGCCCCGAGGCGCCGGCGGTCGGATTTATATCACCGCTTCGTCCCGGAGGGGCTCACTCTGCGGCGAGTTTCACCGCAGTTGGCTGGCGATATTCGGCCATGAGCCGCTCGCGCTCGGCGTCCGCCGCCGCGATGTGGCGCGCCTTGATGTGGCCAAACCCGCGGATGTATTCCGGCACACGCGCCAGCGCCACGGCGCCCGCGTGGTTTTCCCGCGTCAACGAAGCGGCAAATTCGTCGAGCAGCGCTTCGTAATCTTTAAGCAACCTGCCCTCGACCACCCGGTCGTGATCGAAGCGGAAAACATCAAGCCACGTGTTGCGCAAGCTCTTCATCCGCGCCAGAACGCGCAGCACCTTGAACATCCAGGGTCCGAAGGTGATCTTGCGCGAGCCGCCGAAGTCGGTCTTGCGCTGCAGCGACGGAAAATTCGGCGCAAGATGCAGTTCGAGACGCAGATCGCCGTCGAAAGTTTCCTCGAGCTGGCGTTGGAAAGCGCCGTCCGTGTATAGCCGGGCGACTTCATAATAGTCTTTCGTCGCCATCAGCTTGAAGAGATAACGCGCGACCGCTTCGGTGAGTTCGCGTGAACCCGGCGTGCGCGCGGCCTCCAACCTGGCGATCTTCTCGACGCGGGCGCGATAGCGAGCGGCGTAGGCCTCGTTCTGGTAATCAACCAGAAACGCCGCGCGACGTTCGATGATCTCCTCGAGCGTCTTCGACGTCCCCCGACTGCGATGGGGCTGACGCAGCGACTCGACGACGGCAAGCACGCTATTCAGATCATGGGCGGCGCGTCGGCCCCACAAGAAGGCGGACTGATTCATCGGCACGGATTCGCCGTTCAGTTCGATGGCGCGCAGGATCGCGGCGTCGGACAGCGGCAAATAGCCCTTCTGCCACGCGTAGCCGAGGATGAAAATATTTGCGGCGATCGAGTCGCCGAGCAGCGCCTGCGCGAGCGCCGTGGTGTTGATGAAGGTCGACTCCGGCCCTGCGGCCCAGCGGATCGCCTGCCTGATCTCTTCCGAAGGCAGCACGAAGTCGGGATTGCGCTCGATATCGCCGGGGAACACCTCGGCGCTGTTGACGAGCACCGCCGTCTTGCCCTGCTCGACGGCGGCGAGCACCTGCTTCGCGCCGGCGACGACGAGGTCGCAGCCCAGCAGAAGATCGGCTTCGCCGGCGGCGATGCGGATGGCGTGAACGTCCGCCGGCGTGCGGCCGATCTTCACATGGCAATAGACCGCCCCGCCCTTCTGCGCGAGGCCGGCCATATCGATGACGCCAACGCCTTTGCCCTCGAGATGCGCGGCCATGCCGAGAATGGCGGAAACGGTGACGACGCCCGTGCCGCCAAGCCCGGCGATGAGTACGCCGTAGGGCACGGCGCCGATCTCGGCGATCGCAGGCTCCGGCAACGCCGGCAGTCCGCCATCGTCCTGCGTCGAGGGCAGCGGCGCCTTTTTCATGCGCCCGCCATGTACGGTGACGAAGCTCGGGCAGAACCCCTCGAGACAGGAAAAGTCCTTGTTGCAGGCGGACTGATCGATGCGCCGCTTGCGGCCAAATTCGGTTTCGACCGGCTGCACCGCGACGCAGTTCGACGCCGTGCCGCAATCGCCGCAGCCTTCGCACACGAGTTCGTTGATGATGACGCGCGAATCCGGATCGTTCATCAGCCCGCGCTTGCGCAGGCGACGCTTTTCGGTGGCGCAGGTCTGATCATAGATCAGTACGGTGACGCCGTCCGTCTGCGCCAAATCGCGCTGCACCTCGTTGAGGACATTGCGATGATGGATCGTCAGGCCCGGCGGCCAGCCGATCGTCGGCGCATATTTGCCAGGCTCATCGGAGACAAGGGCGATCTTCTGCACGCCTTCGGCCGCGACCTGCCGTGCGATCGTTTCGACGGTCAGCTCGCCTTCATGCTTCTGGCCGCCGGTCATCGCGACGACGCCGTTGAAGAGAATCTTGAACGTGATGTTGGTGTTGGTCGCGACGGCAAAGCGGATGGCGAGCGACCCCGAATGATTATAGGTGCCGTCGCCGAGATTTTGGAACATATGCTTGCGCGTCGAGAACGGCGCCTCGCCGATCCAGTTCGCGCCTTCGCCGCCCATATGGGTGTAGCCTTCCGTCGAGCGGTCCATCCATTGCGCCATGTAATGGCAGCCAATGCCAGTGTAGGCGCGCGAGCCTTCGGGCACATGGGTCGACGTCGAATGCGGACAGCCGGCGCAAAAATGCGGCACGCGAACGGTGACGTCGGTCATCGTCCGGCGGCGATCCTGCAGCTTTTCGAGCCGGCGCACGCGCGCCTCCAACTCGTCGAGCGAATGATATTTCAAAAGCCGTCGGCCGATGGCGATGGCGACGTCATTGGAGTCGAGCGCGCCCTTGACCGGGAACAGCCATTCGCCGCGCTCGTCCTTCTTGCCGATGCAGAGCGGCTGATGCGGCGCGCCGTATAGTTCCTCGCGCAGCTGCACTTCAATGAGCGAGCGCTTCTCCTCGACGACGATGATGAGGTCGAGGCCGCGGGCGAATTCACGCAGACCCTGCGGCTCCAGCGGCCAGGGCGCGGCGATCTTGTAAAGGCGCAGACCAAGATCGTTCGCCTTCACCTCGTCGAGGCCAAGATCGTCCATCGCTTGGCGCACGTCGAGATAGGACTTGCCGACGGTGATGACGCCGATCTTCGGATTGGCGCCGCCAGACGTAATGATGCGGTTCAAGCGATTGGCGCGAATGAAAGCCAGCATCGCGTCGCGCTTGCTCTCCTGCATCCGCTCTTCCTGCGCGAGTACCGGATCGCCGGGGCGGATGTTGAGGCCGCCCGGCGGCATGAAGAAAGATGGGGGCGCGATCGGGCGGATGCGGTCGAGCGAGCCGTCGATCGAGGCCGTCGATTCGACCGTGTCCTTGAGGAGCTTCAGACCAACCCACACGCCTGCGAAACGCGACAGGGCGAAGCCGTAAAGCCCGTAGTCAAGAATTTCCTGCACGCCGGCCGGCGACAGGATGGGGATCATCACATCGACAAAATGGTAATCGGACTGATGCGCGGTGGTTGAGGATTCGGCGGTGTGATCGTCGCCCATGAGGGCCAGCGCGCCGCCATAGCGCGACGTGCCGGCGAGATTGACGTGGCGGAAGGCGTCGCCGCTGCGGTCGATGCCTGGACCTTTGCCGTACCAGAGCGAGAAGACGCCGTCGTATTTGCCTTCGCCGCGCATCTCGGCCTGCTGCGCCCCCCAGATGGCGGTCGCGGCGAGATCCTCGTTGAGCCCCGGCATGTACAAGATATTATTGGCGTCGAAGAGCGCCTTGGCCTTGTGCATCTGCGCGTCGACGCCGCCGAGCGGCGAGCCGCGGTAGCCGGTCACGAAACCCGCGGTGTTCAGTCCGGCGCGGCGGTCTGCCTCCTTCTGCATAAGGAGCATGCGCACGATCGCCTGGGTGCCGGTGATCAGAACGCGCGACCTGTCGAGATCAAATCGATCGGAGAGCGACGCCTCGGCGAAGGCGGAGCCGGTCTTTGCGTCGCCGGCGGCGATGTCCGCCATTACTGCTCTCCTGCGAGAAATCGGGGCGAAGCGCGCTTGGGACTCTTGCGCTCACACGCTAAAAGCAAGGATCAACCCGTGAACGAATCCGGTTTAAAGACCCAGCTGGGCGGCCTTCCGCCGCAGAGGCGCCCCACTAGCGCCGATTCTATATCCGCCACCTTATGCCACACGGAAGCGTCTTTTCAAGGACGGATCTGCTAGCATACACAGGCTCAAAGCGGGAGCCCGCGCCGCGTTTTCGCCGCCTTCGCCGCCTAAGCGCGAGAGTCGCATGAAGCTGAAAATAAAGTCGATTCTCATCCTTTTGACGACGGCGCTGGGAATTGGCGCGGCCTTCGCGCACCCCCATGTCTGGGTGGCCGTGCGCAGCGAGGTCGTGTTCGCGCCCGACGGAAAGATCGCGGGCGTTCAACACGCGTGGGAATTCGACGAAATGTATTCGGCCTATGCCGTCCAGGGGCTCGGAAAGGACGGCAAGCCGCCCACCCGGGAAGAACTTGCGCCGCTCGCCAAAACGAACGTCGAGTCGCTGGCCGAATTCGAGTTTTTCACCTTCGCCAAGCAGAACAGCGCCAAGCTTGCGTTTAAGGAGCCCGAGAATGTGACGCTCGAAGCCAATGACAAGAAGATCGTCACGCTGCGCTTCTTTCTGCCGCTGCAGACGCCGGTCGCGGCCAGGAAGCCGTTCTCCTTTCAGGTCTATGACCCGACATATTTCGTCGCCTTTGGACTCGAGAAGAAAGATCCCGTGACGCTCGCGGGAGCGCCGGGCGGATGCTCGCTCAGTCTCGTCGAACCTGCGCCGCTCATGGCGAATGAAAATCAAAAACTGAGCGAAGCGTTCTTTCAGAACATGTCGCCGGGCGCCGATTTCGGCATGAAGCTGGCGACGCGCGCGATCGTGGCCTGTCCGTGAAAATTGAGCAAAGGGCGGTTTGGCTCGGCGTGACCGCCGCGACGCTGGCCGTGATCGCCGCCTCATCGGCCTGGGGCGCGCCGCGCCATCCATTTGCGGTCGGCGCGCAAGAGTCGACCGCGGCGGCGACGGGCGTCGCCGGACTTATCCTGGCGTGGCAGAGCAAGTTCCACGCTGAGCTGCACGCCGCCGTGCGCGCGCTAAAGACCGATCCTTCCGCGTTCTTCGCGCTCGCTGCGGCGAGTTTCGCCTATGGCGCGTTTCACGCCGCCGGTCCCGGCCACGGCAAAGCGGTGCTTGCCTCCTACATGCTTGCCAATGAAACGGCGCTGCGCCGCGGTCTGCTGCTCGCGGCGCTCGCCGCGCTGCTGCAAGGACTGGTCGCCATCGCCGTCGTCGGCGCGGCAGCGGCGTTGTTCCGCGCGACCGCGAATCAGATGAGCGACGCGACCCACTTCATCGAGCTTGCGAGCTATGCGGCGGTCGCGGCGCTCGGCGCGCGCCTCGCCTGGGTGAAAGGCCACGCGCTGGCCGCCGCCGTCCGCATGCCCGCAATCGCGCCGGCGGCGCGCGGCTTCGTTTGCGAGGCCATCGACGACCCGACGCATGTGCATGACGCGACCTGCCGCCACGCGCCGGACCCTTCGACATTGGGAGGACCGAAGTTTCGTCTCGCCGACGCCGCCGCGACCGTCGTCGCCGCCGGCCTGCGCCCCTGCTCGGGCGCCATTCTGGTGCTGGTCTTCACCCTGTCGCAGGGGCTTTTCGCCGCCGGCGCCGGGGCGGTCATCGCCATGTCGGCGGGAACGGCGATTACGACGGGCGCCCTCGCCATGACGGCTGTCTACGCCAAGAGCGCCGCGATGCGGTTTGGCGCGAAGGACTCGCCGCGCGCGGTGATCATCGCCCGCGGGGGCGAGTTCATCGCCGCAATTCTCGTTCTGGCGCTCGGCGTTTCGCTGCTCTTCGGCCTCGGGCCGGCGCCGCCCGGGACGGCGTGATGCGGCTCGCGGCGACGCAACATAATGATTGCGGCGGGAATGGCCTCATTCGACGCCAGACGCGCTATCTTGAACAAGAACACACAAGCGCAGCGGACGATTCGCGTCGCGCGCTTCACGCCGCGAAGTCGAGGACGACATGACCAGCGCAGAAAAAATAGAGGACCCTTACGTCAAGCGGCCCTGGCTTTCGTCCTACCCGGCTGGCGTGCCGGCGGACATCGACGAATCTTCCTATTCGACGCTGGTCAATATGTTCAACGCGAGCGTTGCGGAGTTCGCCGACAGGACCGCGATGGAGAGTTTCGGCGCGACGCTCACCTTCGAGGAGCTCGGCCGCGCCGCCGTGGCCGTCGCCGCCTGGCTGCAGACGCGCGGACTGAGAAAAGGCGATCGGGTCGCGATTATGTCGCCCAACGTCCTCGCCTACCCGGCGACTCTTTTTGGCGTCCTGCTGGCTGGCGGCGTCGTCGTGAACGTCAACCCGCTGTACACGCCGCATGAGCTCGAACACCAGATGAACGACTCCGGCGCGCGCTTCTTGTTCGTGTTCGAAAATTTCGCGCATACGGCGGCCGCCGCCTGGCCGCACATGAAAGTCGAACGTGCGGTGATCGTGAGGCCCGGCGATCTGATGGGGCTGCGCGGACTGATCGTCAATTTCGTCTCGCGCTGGGTCAAACGCATGGTCCCCGCCTATCGGCTGCCGGGCTGCGTTGGCTTTGCGCATGTATTGCAAGCGGGCGCCGAGGAGCCGTTCAAGCCGCCGCCGATCGGACCGGACGACATCGCCTTTCTGCAATACACCGGCGGCACGACCGGCGTCGCCAAGGGCGCCATGCTGCTGCATCGCAACGTCGCCGCCAATGTCGAACAGTCGTGGACCTGGCTGAAGCCCTACCTCGAAGGTAAGCCGCTGATCATGGTGACGGCGCTGCCGCTCTACCATATTTTTGGACTGACGGCCTGCCTGCTGCTTGTGGTGAAGACCGGCGGTTGCTGCCTGCTGATCGCCAATCCCCGCGACATCAAGGGCCTGATCGCGACGCTGCGCAAATCGACGTTCACCCTGTTCTCCGGCGTCAACACGCTCTATGCGGCGATCGCCGACCATTCCACCGCCGGCTCGGTCGACTATTCCAATCTTCTCCTCACCATCTCGGGCGGCATGTCGACCCAGGAGGTCGTGGCGCAAAAGTGGAAGGCCTTGACGGGAAGGCCGATCGTCGAAGGCTATGGACTGACCGAAACGTCGCCGATCGTGACGATCAACAAGCCGACGATCGCCGAATTCACCGGCGCGATCGGCTATCCGGCGCCGTCGACGGAAGTCTCGGTGCGCTCGCCCGAGGGCGAGCCCGTTCCCCTCGGCGAGCGCGGCGAACTCTGCGTCAAGGGACCGCAGTTGATGGGCGGCTACTGGCTCAGGCCGGATGAGACGGCGAAAGCCCTGACCCCCGACGGTTTTCTCAAGACCGGCGACATTGCGGTGATGGCGCCGGACGGGATCATCAAGATCGTCGATCGGCTGAAGGACATGATCCTCGTCTCGGGCTTCAACGTCTATCCGAACGAAGTCGAATCTGTCCTCGTCGAACACCCCAAGGTGAAGGAAGCAGCGGTCATCGGCGTGCCGAACCAACATTCCGGCGAAGCGCCGATGGCGTTCGTCGTGGCGCGCGACCCGAGCCTGACGCGCGAAGAGTTGCGCGCTTTCGCGCATGAGCAACTGACGAGCTACAAGGTTCCGCGTTACTATGAATTTCGCGAGAGCCTGCCCAAGAGCAACGTCGGCAAAATTTTGCGGCGCGCGCTCAAGGACGAATTTCTCGCGCGCAAGAATACAGTCGCCGATGAGGGACGCGGCAAGAGCGTGCGCACCGAACTCAAAGGCTGACGATCGCGCTATGCAGATCGGCCGAAGCGATCGGCCGCCTCGCTGATCGCGTCATAGACGAGATCGAGTTCGGCCGCCTCGACGCAGTATGGCGGAAAGACATAGATCGTCGGCCCGAGCGGGCGCAGCACGAGCCCGCGCGCATTGAAAAAGCGCATGAGATCGAGCGCGATCGTCGCAAGATAGCCGCCGTCCGCGACATTGAGATCGAGCGCCGTGACGATTCCGAGCTGGCGCGCGTTCGAGAAGCGCGCATCGGACGCAAAGCGCGCAATGCGCGTCGCCTGCATGTCGCACAGCGCCGCGACGCGGGCGGCGGGTTCGCCCGTCGCCCAGACGTCGAGATTGGCGAGCGCCGCCGTGCAAGCGATCGGATTGGCGGTGTAGGAGCTCGAATGAAAAAAGGCGCGGGCGCGCTCCGGCGATAGATGCGCCTCGAAAATTTCGCGCTTGCACATGGTGACGGCGAGCGGCAGCGCGCCGCCGGTAAGGCCCTTGGCGTAGCAGGCGATATCCGGAACGACGTCCGCCTGCTCGCAGGCAAAGAGCGTTCCCGTGCGGCCGAAGCCCGTCATCACTTCGTCGGCGATGAACAGCACGTCATAACGCGCGCAGATGCGCTGCATCTCCGCGAGCGTATCGGCGCCATAGATGAGCATGCCGCCGGCGCCCAATATCAGCGGCTCGACAAGCAAGGCGGCGGGTCTGTCGCGGCAGGCGCGCTCCAGCGCGTCGAGCGTCTCCTGCTCGCGCCCGCGCGTGGGGAAGGGAATGCGCGAAACCTCATAGAGCAGCGGCTCGTAAGGCGCATTGAAGGGCGAGCGGGCGCCGACGGACATCGTGCCGATCGTATCGCCGTGATAGCCGTGTTCGAGCGCGACGATGCGCGTGCGCGCTTCGCCGCGATTGCGCCAGAAGCCGAGCGCCATCTTGATCGCCACTTCGACGCAGGTGGAGCCGCTGTCGGAATAGAACACATAGTCGAGGCCCGGCGGCGTCAGCGCCACGAGGCGCCGCGCCAGCGCTTCCGCCGGCTCATGGGTGAAGCCGGCGAAGATGATCTGATCGAGCCGTTCGGTTTCTTCGCGGATCGCCCGCATGATGGCAGGATGGCGATGGCCGTGGGTGATGACCCACCAGGATGAGATGGCGTCGAGAAAGCGAGCGCCGTCTTCGGCTTCGAGCCAGGCCCCTTCGGCGCGCGCGATCTTGAAGGCGCCGGGCTGCAGCGCATGCTGCGTGAACGGCCGCCAGACCGGAGAGTCGCTGACGATGCTCACGCGCCGCTCCCGAAGGCGTCGCGCGCGATTGCGGCGTTAAACGCCGCGCCGAGCGTTTTTTTATTCAAAGGATCGAGCTTCGGCAGGCGGCCGAGAATGCGCGCGCCGCCGATCGTCTCGATCGAATGTTGCGCATCGGCGTCAGCGTCGCCGACGAAAATGATTCCGGCGATCGAGATTGCACGCCTGCGCAATGCTTCGAGCGTGAGCAGGCTGTGATTGATCGTGCCGAGGCGCGTGCGCGCGACGAGTATGACCGGCAGGCGCCAGCGTTCGAGCACGTCGATCGTCAGCGCACGGTCGCTGAGCGGCGTCATCACGCCGCCGGCCGTCTCTATGACGAGAGGACCGTCGCATGGCGGCGGATTCAGCGCTGCGGCGTCGATTTCGACGCCCTCGTCGCGCGCGGCAAGATGCGGCGAGGCCGGTCGACGCAGCCGCCAGGCTTCCGGGAAAATATGCGCGGCCGGCGCGCCCGAAAGACGCGCGACGATCTGCGAGTCCGTCTCGCCATCGAGGCCCGACTGCACCGGCTTCCAATAATAGGCGTTGAGCGCCCCCACGATCGCGGCGGAGACGACGGTCTTGCCGACGCCCGTATCCGTTCCCACGATCACGAAGCGGCGCTTCATGGTTCGAGCCTCGCGAGCTCTTCGCTAAGATGCGCAATCATGCGCGCGACGTCATCTTTGCGCGCATGCAGCGTCAGCGCGATGCGCAAGCGCGCAGAGCCGTTCGGCACCGTTGGCGGACGAATGGCGCGAATGTCATAGCCATGCGCCTGCATGCGTGACGCAAGAGTCGTCGCGCGGACGTCGGCGCCGACGATGATGGGCTGGATCTGGCTGCCCGAAGGTTCGATTGCGCAGAGCCGCCGCAGTTCGGCGCCGGCGAAATCGATGCGCGATACCAGCTCGGCGCGCCGTTCGTCGGCCGCTTCGATGATCTTGAGCGCCGCGCGCACGCAAGCGGCCATAACGGGCGAAGGCGCAGTCGCGAAGATAAAGGACCGGCAGCGGTTGACCATGAAGTCGCGCAGGACGCGCGGCAGACAGAGCAGACCGCCGGCGACTCCCAGCGCTTTGCCGCATGTATGCAAAGTGATGACGTTCTCCGCGCCTTCAAAACGCGCGGCGAGTCCGCGCCCGCCTGGGCCATAGACGCCCGTCGCATGCGCTTCGTCGATCAGGAGAAAGGCGTCGCGCCTCGCGGCGAGCGCGAACAGATCATCGAGCGGCGCCTTGTCGCCGTCCATGCTGTAAAGGCTTTCCACGACGATCCAGATTCGCCCGGTTCCGCCCTTTTCGCGCCAGGCGCGGATCACGTCCTCGGCGGCGGCGACGTCATTATGGGGGAACTTCGCATTCGGCGCGCGCGCCAAGCGCATGCCCTCATGGGCGCTGGCGTGCGCGAGCGCGTCATAGAGGATGAGATCGTCGCGCTGAGGCGCCGTCGAGAGCAGCGCCTCGTTGGCGGTAAAGCCGGCGCTGAAATACAGCGCGCTTGCCGCGCCAAAAAAACGCGCCGCTTCCTCTTCCAGCGCTTCATGCTCCGGATGATTGCCGCGCAAAAGTCTCGAACCGCCGGCGCCGACAGGAACGCCGCGCGCGACCGCCGCCATCACGGCCGCGGCGAGTTCCGACGACTCGGCCAAAGCCAGATAATCATTCGACGCGAAATCCAGTCCGGCGCGCGAAGCGAGCGCGCGCAGTCTGCCGCGCGCGGCGAGGCTCGCAAGATCTTGCGCGTAGCGCTCAAGCATGAAGTGCCGATGCTCGATCAGGAGAAACGCTCCCAGGCGGCCTGTCGGGAAACGCCCAGAACCTTGCCGATCGCCGTCCAGCTCACCTCGCGTTTGCGAAGCGCCGCGACCTGCGCGTGAATCAGCGAATGCAGCGCCGCCACGCTGGCCTCGCTCGCCTTGATCGAGGTCAGCAGCTGCTCGTCGGTGAGGTCGTCCCAGCTTTTGAACGGCGAAGGCGCGGCGTCAAGGATCTTGTTGCAGACCCCCACGCAATCTTCGCAAATGTAGCCGCCGGCTGCGCCGCCGATGAGCCGCGCGACCTGCGTCTCGGACTTCTTGCAGAATGAGCAGCGCAGTTTACGTTTGGGCAAGGCCAGCATGACAGCTCTCGCATGTCCAGGGCGATCGTGCGTCAAGCTGATCTTGACAGCCTGCAGGACCGCCGTCAAGTCGCGCTTGACAAGGGCGCACTTGAAACGAGCGCCCCGAACCGCGATCTAGAGAGAAGCGTTTTCCACCGATAGGAACCGCGATGAACGCGCAGATCGGCGCAAACGCGCCCCCTTCCCGCATTCCCTGGCCGCCGATTTTGATGGGACTGACGCTCGCCGCCGGACTGGCGCTCGACGCCACGACGGGGGCGTCGCTCATCGATCGCGCTTCCTCCCCGCTGACGCAGCTCGCCGGCGCCGCGATCGTCGTCCTCGCGCTGGCCAATGACGTCTGGTGCTTTCGCATCCTCTCGCGCCATCAAACAACGATCATGCCGCATCGCGCCGCGTCCTTTCTCGTGACCGAGGGACCGTTCCGCTTTTCCCGCAATCCGATCTATGTGTCTCATGTCGCCCTGATCTTTGGACTTGGTCTGTTCCTCGGCTCGCCCTTCACGCTGTTGTTAACGCCTCTTCTCGCTTTTGGGCTGACGAAGCTGGCGATTGAGCCCGAAGAGCGGCATCTTCTTGGGAAATTTGGCGACGACTATCGGTCCTATATGGCGCGCACGCGGCGGTGGCTTTAAACTGACGCGCGCGGGCGTTGCGAATGAGGCGGCAAATATGAACGCTCAAACTCCTTTACCGGGCGGCGAACGCCTCGACTTCACCGTCCGAGGCATGACCTGCGCCTCCTGCGTATCGCATGTCGAGAAGGCGCTTGCGCATACGCCGGGCGTTAACGCCGCCAGCGTCAATCTCGCGACTGAACGGGCGGAGGTTTCGCTGGCGCCGGGAGCGAGTCTCACGCAACTCGTAAATTCGGTCTCGGACGCTGGCTACGAGGCGGTCGTCGAGACGATTGAGATTGGCGTTGGCGGCATGACCTGCGCCTCCTGCGTCTCGCATGTCGAAAAGGCGCTCGGCGCCGTTCCAGGCGTGCTCCAGGCGAAAGTCAATCTCGCGACCGAACGCGCGACCGTGCGCGCGCTGGCCGGGCCTGGCCTGACAGACCGCCTGCGCCGGGCGATTTCACAGGCCGGCTATGAGCCGCGAGCGATCGAAACCGATTCGGGCGGCGCCGATCGCGAGAGGATGCGACGTGAGGAGGAGATGCGCACGCTGCGCTTCCGCCTCATCGTCGCCGCCATTCTGACGGCGCCGATCTTCGTGGTCGAAATGGGCGGGCATCTCATTCCCGTCGTCCATCACTGGACGATGAGCGTGATCGGCGAGGAGAGGATCCGCGAGATTTCCTTCCTGCTCGCCAGCGTCGTGCTGTTCGGGCCGGGCCTCGTTTTCTTCCTCAAGGGGATTCCCTCCCTGTTGCGGCGCCAGCCCGACATGAACGCGCTTGTCGCCACCGGCACGCTCAGCGCCTATCTCTATTCGGTCGTCGCGACCTTTGCGCCCAGCGTGCTGCCGGCGGGCTCCGTGCATGTCTATTATGAAGCGGCGGTCGTCATCGTCACCCTCATCCTGTTTGGCCGCTATCTCGAGGCGCGCGCCAAGGGCCGCACGTCGGAGGCGATCCGCGCGCTCGCGCGGCTTCAGCCGAAAACCGCCCGCGTCGAGCGCGACGGCGCGACCGTCGACGTCGACATCGACGACGTGCGCGTCGGCGACATCGTTCTGGTGCGGCCGGGCGAGCGCATTCCGACCGACGGCGTCGTCACGCAGGGCTCGTCCCATGTCGATGAGTCGATGGTCACCGGCGAGCCGGCGCCCGTCGCCAAGCGGCCAGGCGCCGCGGTCACCGGGGCGACCGTCAACGGCTCCGGCGCCTTTTCGTTTCGCGCCACCCGCGTCGGCGCGGATACGACGCTCGCCGGCATCATCCGCATGGTCGAGCAGGCGCAGGGCGCCAAGCTGCCGATTCAGGCGATGGTCGACCGCGTCACCGCCGTCTTCGTCCCGGCTGTTTTCGCCGTCGCGGCGCTGACCTTCGTCGTCTGGATGCTGATCGGTCCGGAGCCGCGTCTGACCTATGCGCTGGTCAATGCGGTCGCCGTGCTCATCATCGCCTGCCCCTGCGCCATGGGGCTGGCGACGCCGGCGGCGATCATGACGGGAACAGGCCGGGCGGCGGAACTCGGCGTGCTGTTTCGCAAGGGCGAAGCCCTGCAGACGCTGCGCGACGTCAGTCTCATCGCCTTCGATAAAACCGGCACGCTTACGTATGGCAAGCCGCGCCTGACCGATCTCGTCGCGACGCCCGGCCAGCAGGAGAACGAGCTGCTGCGGCTTGCCGCGAGCGTCGAGGCGCAGTCCGAACATCCCGTGGGCGCGGCGCTGGTCGTCGCGGCCAAGGCCGCTGACCTTTCGCTTTCGCCTTGCGCCGAGTTCAAATCCGTGGCGGGCATGGGGGTCACCGGAATCGTCGACCGCAAGCGCATCGCCATCGGCGCCGAGCGCTTCATGGCGTCGCTTGGCCTCGACGCTTCGCCCTTCGCGCAGGACGCCCAGAGGCTCGCCGAGGAAGGCAAGACGCCGCTTTACGTCGCGGTCGACGGGAAGCTAGGCGCCATACTCTCCGTCGCCGACGATCTGAAGCCGACGAGCCGCGCCGCAATCGACGCGCTCCATTCGCTCGGCGTGAAAACCGCGATGATCACTGGCGATGACGCGCGCACGGCGAAAGCCATCGCGCGGAGACTAGGGATTGACGAGGTCGTCGCCGGCGTCCTTCCCGACGGCAAGGTCGCGACGCTCGAGCGCCTGCGGGAAAACAACAGGATCGCTTTCGTCGGCGACGGCGTCAATGACGCGCCGGCGCTCGCCGCCGCCGACGCCGGAATCGCCATCGGCACGGGAACCGACATTGCGATCGAAGCCGCCGACGTCGTGCTGATGTCGGGCGATCTCGGCAAGGTGCCGTCGGCGCTCGCAATCTCGCGCGCGACGATGCGCAACATCCAGCAGAATTTGTTCTGGGCGTTCGGCTATAATGTCGTGCTCATACCGGTCGCGGCGGGCGCGCTCTATCCCGTCAACGGCATGCTGCTCTCGCCGATGTTCGGCGCGGCGGCCATGGCGTTGTCGAGCGTTTTCGTGCTGACCAATGCGCTGCGCCTGCGTCGTTTCAAGGCACCGGTCATCGCAAGCGCCGACGACGGCGCGCAAGAGACGCCGATCGAACCGGAAGCGGCGGATAAGGAAACTAAGGAGGAAGCAATGACCACATTCAATGTGCAAGACATGACCTGCAATATGTGCGTGAAGCATGTCACCAAGGCGGTGCAAGCCGTGGAGCCGAACGCCGACGTCAAAGTCGATCTCGCCACCGGAAAGGTCGACGTCACCCCGGCGCCGAAAGACGCCCAGGCGCTCGCCAAGGCGATCAGCGAAGCGGGCTATCCGGCGCAGGTCGCCGCGTGAGGCGGCGCGCGCTTTCCATGACGTATGACGGGGGGAGCGCGCCATGACGCCGACATCGACGCGCTCGCTCGCCGGCAAGACGCTCTTCATCACCGGCGCGAGCCGAGGAATCGGCCTCGCCATCGCGATGCGCGCCGCGCGCGACGGCGCGAATGTCGTCATCGCGGCAAAGAGCGTGACCGAAAACCCGAGAATTCCGGGCACGATCTACACGGCGGCGGCGGAGATCGAAGCGGCGGGCGGACAGGCGCTCGCCGTGCCCTGCGACATTCGCTTCGACGATCAGGTCGAGGCGGCGGTCAGTCAGGCCGCATCCTGCTTCGGCGGGATCGACATCCTCGTCAACAACGCCAGCGCCATCGATCTGCGCGGGATCGACGCGCTCGAGATGAAGCGCTTCGACTTGATGCATCAGATCAACGCGCGCGGGACCTATCTGTGCTGCAAGGCGGCGCTGCCGCATCTGCGCCAATCCGACAATCCGCACATTCTAACGCTGTCGCCGCCGCTGGACCTGAACCCGAAGTGGTTTTCTCCCAACCTCGCCTACACAATGTCGAAATATGGGATGAGCCTTGTGACGCTCGGCCTCGCGAGGGATCTGGCGCCCGACGGCGTCGCCGTGAATTCGCTGTGGCCGGAGACCGCGATCGCGACAGCCGCCGTCGGCAATCTTCTCGGCGGCGACGAACTGCTGCGCCGGTCCCGAAAGCCCGAGATCGTGGCGGACGCCGCGCACGCCATTCTCGTTCGTCCCGCAAAGAGCTGCAGCGGCAATTTCTTCATCGACGTAGGCGTTCTGGCGGAAGAAGGCATGACCGACTTTTCGACCTACGCCGTCGATCCCAGGGTTGACGCCGTGCTCGACTTTTTCCTCGACGCGCCGATCAGCGCAAAGGTGACGAAGTCGGCGTTTCACCTCGGCAAATAACATTACCCCAGCGCGGCTGCGCCCATTGCGATCGTATAGGCGCCGACCGCGGCGACGATCGCGCCTGAAACATAGGGGGCGCGGGTCGCCAGCACTTCCAACCCTGGCCAGCGCGACGCGGCGTGACGCATGCCGAGCGCCGCCGCCACCCCGACAAGCACGAGGGTCAGCGCCAGACCGACGCTGAAGCAGAGCACGAGCAGCGCCCCGAGCCCGATGCGGCCGACCTGCAAGCAAAGCAGAAGCACGGTGATCGAGGCGGGACAGGGGATGAGCCCGCCGGTCAGGCCGAAGAGAATGATCTGTCCGGTCGTCACCCGGCGACTGGCGAAGCGCCGCTCGATATCCAACGCATGTTCGCGCTCATGCGCGTCAGCATAGACAGTGGGATCGACGTCGAGGAGTTCGCTCTCGAACTCCTCTTCCTGATGGCTATGCGGCACGCCGCCGTCATGGGTGTGAACATCGCCGTGGACATGGGCGTGAACATCGCCGTGAACATGGGCGCCGCTATGCGAGTGGCCATGCGCCGCACTGGCGCCGGCCGGAAGCCGTCCGCTCTCATGCGCGGGCGCCGTCACGGCTCCTCTGGCGGCGATATCGCGCCAGCTTCGCCACATCATCCAAACAGCGACGGCGATGATCAGCGCGCCAGAGATAATCTGCAGATAGGGTTCGTTCGCTTCGACGTTCAGTTGCGCGCCGAGATAAAGCCCGGTCAGCGCCACGGCCCAGACGATCGCCGTATGGGAAATTGTCGCCGCGACGCCGAGCAGCACCGCTTGCGCCACCGTGCCGCGAACCGCGACGATGAACGCCGCCATCATCGTCTTCGAGTGGCCCGGCTCGAGTCCGTGCAGCGCGCCCAAGGCCACCGCGCTCGGCGCAAAAATCCAAGCGTTCGCCGCGCCGGCGCGAAAGACTTCGGAGAGGTCGGACATCGTGTTCGCCGTGGGCTCCTCAGCCGCTATGCCGAGGCGATGGAAGGGGCGCGGCCTCTCTCGGCGGCGCTCGAATGCTCCGCCGGTCACGAGGCAGCCTTAACCCCCGTATTTTATAGTGAGCGTCGCTTTATGAAACAAGCGCCAGTAGAAACAGAGAAATAGAAGCAGCACGGCGCCAAGGGCGCCAAGGGTTCGAAGCGCGTCAAGGGTTCGAAGTGCGCCAAGGGTGGGAAGGGCGCGAACGCTGTCACATTTCAAATTTGCCGCGAGGCGCCAATTTGCTGCGCCTGGAAGCGATTCGGGACAGCCCGCGCATCCCGTCGAATTGTAAGCCGCGCATCCCGGCGGATCGCAAGGCCACTGCAAAAGAAAACCCCCGGCCTTTTGGGCCGGGGGCTTTTATTTCAATTCGTCAGTATCGCTTAGGGCATATCGCCGGCGACGAACTTCGGAATGACCGGTCCGCCGATTTCGGCCGCGAAGCGGCGACCCGTCGGCGAGAAGAACATCAAGAGGCCGCCGATCTGGCTGTCGGTGTCGTAAGCCAGGTCAGACAGACGCTCGATGTCCCAACGCGCGTCCTGCACCTTCACGGCGATTTCCTTCGTCTCGCCCGGCGCGATCGGCGTCGGGTCCGTCGACAGACCGCGATCCGCCAACAGATAGTCCGGGAAGTCGGGCTTCGTCGTGAACACGTCAGGGTTCAGGAAGCGCAGGCCGGCCGCCGTATATTCGCCAAGGCGAAGCGGCTCGGAGGTCGTGTTCGTGACCTTGACGTTGATCGTCAGCTCACGGCCAGGAACCTTGTAGACGCCGCCGTTCAGATCGGCCGTCACGCGCTCCTTGCCGACGCCCGCCGTGCCGTCCGTAACGAGCGGCGTCAGAGGCTTCTGCAAGCCCGCCTGAAGCGGGATCGTGCGCGGGAAGGTCGAGTTCGTCACAGCGTAGCCGACGATCGTCGCCAGAATGGTCAACGCCAGCACAATCGCGCCGATCCGCTTGTCGTCGTCGGTCACCTGCTCGTCAACCTTGCCGGTGGCGACACGGAGATACGAAGCGATGATGCCCTTGCGGACGAACCAGAACAGGATCCACGCCGCGCCAACCGCAAGCCACGGCAGATGCCACGCGTAAACGCGGCTGATGCCGTAGGTCTCGAGGTCGACCGTCGAGCCATCAAGCAACGTCACCGGATCGGTGAAGTCCTTCATGTCGCCCTTGATCTCGATCCACTGGCCGGGGCCGATGATCGGACCGCCGCCCTCGACGTTGACCTGCGCATGAACGTGCCAACGGCCCGCGCGACGACCGCGAAGGTTGATGGAGAAGGCGTAGTCGTTGCCGGGAACAAGCGACACCGAACGCGGCGCAAACTGCTCGCCGATGAACTGCGCCGTACGAACCAGAACCGGACCGGGCTCGCCGGCGTTCAGGAACGACACGCGCGGATTGGCGACCGCCTGCGGCCAGGCCGAGAACACATGGATCTTGCCCGACAGCACCATCTCTTCATTGACGTTCACCGTCGTCTTCGACCACTGAACGTCATACCAGTTCAACGTGCGCATCCGAAGAAACGCCTGCTGAGACTTTTCGCCGTGCGCCGACGCAGGAGCAACAGCTCCCAGGGTCGCCGCCACAGCCGCCGCCGCGCCAATCGCGGCGAGCTTGACGAACTTTTTCATCGATAAACCTCCCAGGTTCCTCTTCCCGGCCGCCGCCTCGCGCGCCAACCGGTCTTGTCTCTCGCAGCGGACCTAAGCCTTCAAAAGCTCACAGCCCGCCGCTCTTCTTGCTTGCTGGCCGCCGCGGCGCCCGTTCAGCGCCGCAGCCCGCGACAATGCTTAGATCGTGTCGATGATCTTGGTCGTCGAATACCAACGACCCATGAACCACCACAGGAAGTAAACCATCATCGACACGAAGCCCGAGAAGAACGCCGCAACCGGCACAACGTCCTTACCGAAGGTGCGCAGCGTGCCGCGCTCGACCATGCGGATATATTCCGGCATCGACGTGCGGACGAAGTGGAAGCCGATCAGATCCGCAAGCGTCATCAGCTGACCATGCTGCTCCGTCGCCTGGTGGAACGCCGCAATCGCCGGCCAGTTGTTCGGGTAGAACAACAGACCCCAGCCCAGCGAACCAACAATCGCCGTGATCACATAGGAGCCCGACAGAAGCAGGATCACGTCAAGCCAGATCGCCGGAACGATCAGAGCGGACGGGAACACAAGGCTGATCGGGAAGTAGGTCCAGCCCCAGAAGTTGACGTAGCGGTTGATCCACTCGCCAATCAGAAGGCCGAGAGCCGCGAACACCGCGCCGAACGGCAGACGGAAGTTCACCCACCAGAACGCCTGCGCCGCGGCGCAGAAGGTCACGCCGAGAATCGGCACGACCGTCGGCCACATACGACGATCCTTCCAGTCAACCCAGAAGTCCCAGTCGCCCGCCGTCAGCATGAAGTGGACGTGGTAGCCGCCAAGAACGGCGAAGAACAGAAGAACAAGAAGCATCCAGTCGACCGTCTGAACGCAACCCGCCGCCTCGGCGACGGAGTTGAACGGACCGACCGCCCCCCCGCTTTTCGATTGTGACATCACTCTTCTCCTTGGTGTTTCTCGAACCCGTAAAGCCCGAGTTCTTTCCTTATGGCCTCCGGCAGGCCTTCCCGCCGCCGGCGCCCGGACGGCGGAGATCCCGCCGACCGCATCGCTTTAAGCCCTTCGCTCCCGATCACCCCAGCGCCCGAAGGCCCCTGTTCGACCGCAACAAGCCAACCCACGCGCTATAGCGACAGGCAATTGCTCTCTTGTTTTCGCGAAAAGCCCGGACCCAC
>NZ_JAMRYX010000193.1 GCF_024448135.1 Methylocystis suflitae | reverse complement strand
CGAAGATCATTCGATCCAACGGCGTAGCCAATTTTCGGTCGATGGATACCCCTCACCCCGGACCTTCGGTCCGACCCTCTCCCGATGGGAGAGGGTGGGCGCGCCCCCTATGACTGACGCTCCGCTTTACGCCTTCGGGCTCGGCGCAAGGCGCGGCGTCGCCGCGCAGGATATCGTCGAACTGGTGCGCCGCGTCGCGCGGATGCACAACGTCGATCTCAGCGAGGCGAGCCTCTACGCGCTGGAAAGCAAGGCGCATGAAGCCGGGCTGCACGAGGCGGCGCGCGAACTTGGGCTTAAACTCGTCTTTCTGCCGCTCGCGGCGCTGCGCGCCCGCAAGGCGACCGCAGCGACGCATTCGCCGCGCGTGCAGGCGATGTTTGGAGTGGGCAGCGTCGCGGAGGCTGCCGCGCTTGTCGGCGCCGGACCAAATAGCCGCCTCGTCGCGCCACGCCTGACGACGCCGGTCGCCGCCTGCGCTCTGGCAAGACGCGTCGAAGAGGGCGACTCATGACGGTGCATTTTATCGGCGCGGGTCCCGGCGCCGCCGATCTGATCACCTTGCGCGGACGCGATCTCATCGCGCGATGTCCGGTGTGCCTATACGCCGGCTCGCTGGTTCCTGCCGGCGTGCTGGCGCATTGTCCGCCGGGCGCGCGCATCGTCGATACCGCGCCGCTGTCGCTCGACGCCATCATTGCAGAAATGCAGCACGCGCATGACGCCGGCCTCGATGTCGCGCGGCTGCATTCGGGCGATCTCTCGATCTGGAGCGCGGTGGGAGAGCAGATGCGACGTCTCGACGCGCTCGGCATTCCGTGCACAATGACGCCGGGCGTTCCCGCCTTCGCGGCGGCGAGCGCCGCGTTGAAGCGCGAACTCACGCTGCCCGAAGTCGCGCAATCGCTGGTGCTGACGCGCACCTCGGGGCGCGCCTCGTCGATGCCTGAGAGCGAAAGGCTCGCGACATTCGCGCAGTCCGGCGCGACGCTCGCGATCCATCTCTCGATTCATGTTCTCGCGCGGGTCGTCGAGGAGCTGACGCCCTATTATGGCGGCGTCTGTCCCGTGGCCCTCGTTTATCGCGCCTCATGGCCCGATGAGCGCGTCGTGCGCGGAACGCTCGCCGACATCGAGGCGCGCGCGGCCGAGACGCCGATGGAGCGCACCGCGCTCATTCTCGTCGGACCGGCGCTCGCGAGCGAAGATTTCCGCGAAAGCGCGCTTTACGACGCGGACTACGATCGGCGTTTTCGGGCAAGAGGCGAAAGGTGAATGCGCCTGGCTTACTGATCGGCGCGGCTCGCTCCTCATCGGGCAAGACGACCCTGACGCTCGGCCTGATGCGCGCGCTGACGCGGCGCGGCTTGCGCGTCGCCCCGGTCAAATGCGGGCCCGACTATATCGACCCCGCCTTTCACGCGGCGGCGACCGGCCGCGCCGGCGTCAATCTCGATTCATGGGCGATGGATGCTGCGCTGATCGCGCGGCTCGCCGCGCGAGTGAGCGAAGGCGCGGACATCGTGGTCGCCGAAGGCGCGATGGGGCTCTTTGACGGCGCGCCCGGCGGCGCGGCGGGAATCGGCGCCAGCGCCGACATCGCCGCCATGCTCGGCTGGCCAGTCGCGCTCGTTCATGACGTCTCCGGCCAGGGGCAAACGGCGGCGGCGATTGTCCGCGGGATCGCAGGACACGACGCGCGCGTAAAGGTCGCCGGCGTCGTATTGAACCGCGTCGGCTCCGAGCGTCATCGCAAACTCGCTGGCCAGGCGATCGAGGCGCTGGGCATCCCGGTGTTTGGCGCGCTGCCCCGCGACGAGGCGGTTTCCTTTCCCGAACGCCATCTGGGGCTGGTGCAGGCCGGGGAAACTCTGGAACTCGACGCGCGCCTGGACGCGCTCGCGGATTTCGTCGAAGCGCATGTGGATGTCGAAGCAATTGTCGCTTGCGGGACGATCGCCGCAACCAGCAATGTCATTCCCGACGCTTCGCGCAAGCGAAGCGATCGGGAATCCAGCATGACGCCAGACGCGCCTGTCGCGGCTCTGGATTCCCGATCGCCCGCTGCGCGAGCGCTGGGAATGACAAGCGGCGGCGCGCCATTGCCGCCCCCCGCACAGCGCATCGCGGTTGCGCGCGACGACGCCTTCTCCTTCTTCTACCCCCATCTCGCCCAGAGCTGGCGCGACGCCGGCGCAGAACTTTGCTTCTTCTCGCCGCTCGCCGATGAGGCGCCGCCCGAAGAATGCGATCTCTGCTGGCTGCCGGGCGGCTATCCGGAGTTGCACGCCGGTCGGCTGTCGGCGGCGCAGGGCTTCATAAAGGGGTTGCGGCGTTTCGCTCAAAGAGGATGGCTCCACGGCGAATGCGGCGGCTACATGGTTCTCGGCCGCGCGCTGATCGACGCGGCGGGCGCCGCTCATGAAATGGCCGGACTGCTGGAGCTGGAAACGAGCTTCGCCGGGCGCAAGTTGCATCTGGGCTATCGCCAGGCGAGATTGGCGGTCGATCATCCGCTGGGCGCTGTCGGCGTTCGACTGCGCGGCCATGAATTTCACTACGCGACTGTTCTTCGCGAAGACGGCGCGCCCTTCGCGCTGGCGCGCGACGCCTATAGCGACGACGAACGCCCAGCCGGACTGGCGAGAAACGGCGTCTCCGGCTCGTTTTTCCACCTGATGGCATAAAAAAGGGGCCGCCGGACGAACCAGCGGCCCAAGTCAAGGGAGGAAACGCCCAAGGAGGGCTACGAAGCAAGACAACTCTCGCTGCGTCGCACTGTTATATTGCTGCGCCGCACAAGAGTCAAGATATTTTTCGCTACACAGCATAGTCTCAGCCAGCCCCCGCCTATCTGCCCGAACAGAAAAGAAAGCCGCGCCAAGGCGCGGCTTTGAGTTTGCTCGAAGGATCCGAGGGTCTTAAAAAGTTTTGGACGAATGAGCGGCCGCCGATTTCCTGACGCCGATAGAGGCCGGCGGCGTCGGAATATCTCCCGCCGATGCGGCCCTGGCGGAACGCGCCAATTTTTTCACGCTATTGGTGGGGCTTGGGTCTGAGGCTGCGAGCGCCGACATGTCGCGGTGGTCGCTGCGCATCGGCGCCATTGCGACGACGCGGGTCTGCCGGCTTTCGTCAGCAGCCTTCGCCCCGGCCAGGGTCACGACCGGCGATTTGGCGGCGAGATTGGCGGAAGCCGACCCAGCGCCTCGGTTCGGCTTCTCGTCGAGGGCGATTTCGGTCGGCGGAACGATCGTTTCCGGGCGGCTGGCCTCTGGAACCCGCGACGCAAAGGCCGGGTGCTGACCGCCGTCCTGATAAACGATCCGCACCGGCTTCACGCCGCTTTGCATGAGTTGGGCGACCTTGGCGTCGTCCTGCGCGCTCTTCTGAGCCACCGCCTGGGCGATCTCCGGGTCCTGTTTGAGCGGCGGACAGGCGGCGTCCGGATCGAGATTGGCCGCGCCGTCCGCGTTGAACACGTAGCGCCGGTTGCAGAAGGCGACCTGCGGCTCCTGCAAGGTCACCTCGAAATGATCGGAGCCTTCCTTGAGCTGCTTCCAGAAGTCGATATTGGGATCGAGACGATGCTTGGCGAGATTTTCCGCCGTCATCTTGAAGGGGAAGGACTGCATCTGGATCGCGCGTTGACCGCCGGCGAGCGACGAGCGGGCGATCGCGTAGATTTCGGCGATCTGCTTGTCGGTCATGGAGAAGCAGCCGGCCGACGAGCAGGCGCCGTGCACCATGATGTCGCCGCCGGTGTGGCCAAGGGCGCGGTCGAGCGCGTTCGGATAGCCGACGTTGAACGACAGATAATAGCTTGAGTTCGGATTCATCTGCGCCGGACCGATGGCGTAAAAGCCTTCCGGCACTTGGCGATCGCCCTGGCGACGCTTGGGTCCGAGCTGACCCGACCAGCGGCACATCGGAAACGTCTTCAGATGGACGTAATGACCATCGGACCGCATCTTCCAGATTTCGAGCTCCGCTTCCTTTTTGTAGGCCCGGATCAGCATCGGCGCTTCCTTGGTCGTGCCGGCCTGCTCCATCAGGGCGACAGTCTCGGAGGGGATCGGCGCAAGCGAGCGATGCGCGAGGCCGCTCTGCTCGCAGGCTGAGAGCGCAAAGGCGGCCAGGACTGCAAGCCCCATCGCCGGCGCTATGCCTCGAGTCTTCATACTGTCCCCTCTGGCGGCGCGGTCGCCTCGCGAAGGTCTCGGAAGCGAGCCTCCGCGCCTGAGCACGAAAGACAAATAATGGGACGAGAACGTGTCCGAATTAGCGAAGAATCGCGCACCTACGCGCTTTTAAGGCCAATCTTCTGGAATTTAGGTTAACGCTTCTCTTCAAGTTTCCGGCCCATGGCCAAAAACTTGTCGGCGCGGAATTGTCTCAGCTGTTCGCGCGACAAATTCGCCAGGCCGGCAAGTTCCTTGGCGAGCGCGTCTCCGACTGCGCCAATGGCCGCCTGAGGATCGCGATGGGCGCCGCCCGGCGGCTCCGTCACAATCAGGTCGATGATGCCGAACTTTAAGAGATCCTGCGCTGTGATTTTCATGCTCGTCGCCGCCTCTTGCGCCTTGGCGGAGTCGCGCCACAGGATCGAGGCCGAGGCTTCGGGCGACGCGACGGTGTAGACCGAGTGCTCAAGCATCAGCACTTTGTTGGCCGCGGCGATCGCGATTGCTCCGCCCGAGCCGCCCTCGCCCACCACCACCGCGACATTGGGCACGCCGAGCATGAGCGATGCGTCGGTGGAGCGGGCGATCGCTTCTGCCTGCCCGCGCTCTTCGGCGTCGATGCCCGGAAAAGCGCCAGCCGTATCGACAAGCGAGACTACCGGCAAACCGAAACGGTCGGCGAGCTCCATCAGGCGGACCGCCTTGCGATAGCCTTCCGGCCGCGCCATGCCGAAATTGTGATGAAGACGGCTCGACGTATCCGAGCCCTTCTCCTGGCCGATGACGCAGATCGGCTCGCCGCGGAACCGCCCGAAACCGCCGACGATCGCAAAGTCCTCGCCGAACAGCCTGTCGCCGGCGAGCGGCGTAAACTCGTCGACAAGCTGCCGCACATAGTCAGAAAAATGCGGCCGCTGCGGGTGCCGCGCCACCTGGATCTTCTGCCAGGGCGTCAGGCCGGCGTAGAGATCCGCGAGCGCCTTCGCGGCTTTGGCCTGGAGCTTGCTGAGCTCCTCGCCGATCGACACGGCCTCTCCGTTTCCGGCCAGCGCGCGCAGTTCGTCGACCTTGGTTTCGAGTTCTGCGACGGGCTTTTCGAAGTCGAGATAGGAGCGCATTGAGGCGGCGTTTTCCTTTAGGCGAGGGACGCCTCGCGGGCGCGGGCAAACTCGCCGCAACCGGCTATGAAGTCAAGGAACACAAAGCGCCAGCGGCGCGGTTGCGAATCTCGATTTAGAGCTTCAATGTCGCTGTCGACCGGGCAGTTTTTAATATGCGGGAATGGTCGTTCCATGGCGTCTGCGCAAGAACCGTTTAGCCGCTACGTTTACGCGACCGACGGGCTCCGCTTGCATTATCTCGACTATCCCGCGCCGCCGGGCGACAGCGGGATTCAGCTTCCGGTTGTTTGCCTGCCGGGGCTTGCGCGCTCGGCCGATGATTTCGACCGCATCGCCAGGGTTTTGCAAGCCGACGGCCGGAGGATTCTTGCCCTCGACTATCGTGGACGCGGCCGATCCGACTGGGATCAGGACTGGCGACGCTATGACTTCAACGTCGAGCAGGCGGACATCGCGGCTCAACTTGCCGACGCGGGCGTTACGCAAGCGCTGTTCATCGGCACGTCACGCGGCGGCCTTCACACAATGCGCATCGCGGCGCGCCGGCCCGGCGTTGTGCGGGGCGCGGTGCTCAACGACATCGGACCGAAGATCGAACATGCCGGCCTGCTCCGCATTAAGCGCTACGTCGGCAAGCTGCCGCCCATCCCGTCTATGCGCGAAGCAATCGCCTTGATGCGGATGACCGCCGGCGTCGATTTTTCCGGCGTCTCGCCGCAGGAGTGGGAGGACTATGCGCGCCTGACCTTCGTCGAAAAAGACGGCAAGGTTAAGCTGCGCTATGATCCCGATCTGTCGCATACGCTCGATGGCGTTGCGCCCGATGTCGCGCCCGCCGAATATTGGGACGACTTCGCCGCGCTGTCGGATGTTCCCATTCTCGCCATTCGCGGCGCGAACTCCGACATTCTCTCCCCCGAAGTCTTTGACGAGATGGCGCGGCGCGCGCCGCGCCTTGAGCGGATCTTGGTCGAAGGCCAGGGCCATGCGCCGCTGCTGCTCGATCAGCCGACGATTTCGCGCATCGCGGACTTCGTGCGCCAATGTCCATAAATCGCGATAAGGCAGGTTCCGAAAAGTTGACAGACTTTTTCGATTAGAACCTGCTTCAAAATTTCGATTTTGAGCGAACCCTTTTCGATCACATGATTCCATGTGATCGGGAAGCGCTCTAAGGGGCGTAGCCTTGCGCTTGATTGAGCCGTGAGATCGCGACGCCGACATTGATCTCGGCGTTCGCCTGCATACGCTGCGCCTCGAGTTGAATCTGGCGGACGCGGTAAAGATCGAAGGCGCTGATCTCGCCAAGCTTGAAGGCTTTGCGCGACAGTTCGAATTGGTCGTTGGCGACGCTCAGACGGCTGCTGGCCAGTTTCGCGGCGCGTTGCGCCGCCGCCAGCGCTTCGCGCGCCGCCTTTATTTCCGCAAAAACGACTCGCTTCGCGCGCTCATATTCGGCCGTGGCGCGATCCATCTCGGCGAGCGCCTCGGCGCGTCTCGGCTCATTTCGTCCGGCGGTCGGCAGCGGAATGCGTATGCGGACTCCTACGGTGGTCGCATCCGTGCGCTGGTTGGTGACACGTTCGGAAGGATCGAGCGAACGGTCGGTGGAATATTGATCATTATGTTCCTGCCGGCCGAAGATGCCGATCTCGGGACTGTCGATCGGCGTCGCATCGACAAGCTCCACCTGGGCGCGCGCGCGCGCAAGCGCCGCGAGGGGCGTGCGCAGCGCTGGGTGATCCTCAATGTCGATGGGCGGCCGCACGGACTCCAGCGCGCCATCAGGCGGCGCGCCGCCGGTCAAGGACATGTAGGTGATCCGCGCGACTTTTACCGCGCCCTCGGACTGCGCCAGCTCCGTTTCGGCGGCGAGCGTTTCATTCTTCGCAAGCAACGCATCGGCCTGAGCGGCGTCGCCAAGCTCGACGCGGCGAGTCATGTCGGCGCCGATGTCGCGCGCGGTGGCGACGCGATTGCGCGCCACCGACACATCGCGCGACGCGCGTTGCGCGCTCCACCACGCGTCGCGCAGAATCCCGGCGACTTCCAGTCGACGGAGCGCCAGCCGCTCCTCCACCTCGACGAGACCGGTGCTCACCGTGCCGGCGAAGGCGTCCCGCTGTCCGGGCAACCACAAGGGCATGCCGGCCTCGATTTCGGTTTCATTGTAGTTGCGTAAATTGCCAGCGGCCGCGTTACGCTGATAGCCGGCAAAATAAGGCGAACCGGGGGTGATCGAATTGGCCGTCGCGTAGCGCGCCGATATGGCGCGAAACTGCGCTTCGAGCGAACGGCTCTGCGCGTCGATCAGGACGGCCATTTCAAGATGTTTGGCCAACAGGCCGCCGCTTCGCCTGGTCGGCGCCGGAACACGGGCTTTCTTGGGCGATATCCTTGGCGGTTTCTTGGGCGCAGGTTTGACAGACGCATTGATCTGCATCTCCGCCGGCTCGCCCTGCTCCTCTGCAAAGACTTCCGTCCTAAAAGGCAAAGCGAACGCAAACAACAAAACTGCCGTGTAGACCCCGCCCATCCTCATGCGCGAGCGTCCTCGCGCGCACGCATTGGCGCGGGCCGCCGTGTCGCTCGTGAGCGGAACTTCTGACGAATGACCAAGCCGAGATTGGCGGTGCGGTCGTAGAGAATTGGGAGCAGAATCAAGGTCAGCACCGTGGCCGAGATCAACCCGCCGATGACGACGATGGCGAGCGGGCGCTGGATCTCGGCGCCGGGCCCGTGTGCGAACAGGAACGGGATCAAGCCGAAGGCCGCGATGGTGGCGGTGAGCAAGACAGGCCGCATCCGCCGCCGCGCGCCTTCCAGAACCGCTTCGCGCGTGCTGCGCGTGCCTTCGGCCACAAGCTTGTTGATGTAGGAGATGAGCACCACACCGTTAAGCACGGCGATGCCGACAAGCGCAATGAAGCCGACCGACGAGGGCACGGACATGAATTCTCCAGAAAGCCACAGGCCCAAAATGCCGCCGATCGCCGCGAAGGGCACATTGCAGAACACCAGCGTCGCCTGCAGCACCGAGTTGAAGGTCAGATACAGCAACAGGAAAATCAGCGCCATCGCGATCGGCAC
>NZ_JAMRYX010000192.1 GCF_024448135.1 Methylocystis suflitae | reverse complement strand
CGTCCTCTTGAACCCGTGGCTTTGCATGGAATTGATGGTCTGAGCCAAGTGTGCATCGGCCACGATCGATTACAGACCCAAGTTATTCGCCTGACGAAGCAGAATGGCAACGTCATAAATGGCGAGAACCGCAGCTTGGTCCACTTGTTTTCGGGTGACCGCTATAAAAGCGCCGAGCCAGGAAGCCCAACCTTGTCGCTGATCGACAAGGCGATTATCCAATGTGCTCGACATGTGCTTGGCGCGCTCCAGCGATTCAGCGAGCTTTCGCCGTTGCTCCACGAAATAGCTTTCCTCTTCACCCATCGAAGTTCACCTCGAATCCTTTCGACGAATTTATTCCGACTCACCGGCTTAGCTATAGGCGGCCGCAACGAGGCTAACGGTCATGCAATGCTGGTGGGGATTTTACATAAGCTTGTCCCCCGTTCCTTGTAAGCTAAGATATTTGCTGAATAATTGTTTCAAGCCAGACATTGCGTCATATCCCCACAAGGCGCCGTATCATGAGCCCACGTCCAATTTCACTCCACTGAATCACGAAGCCGTCGAGCATTTTGAGGACGCGACGAGAAAGCTGCGGCATCGCTTCAGGTCATCCGTTTCGGAAGCATTGCCGGGCTCTGCTCGCCGATTGTTCGAACGAGAATGGCAAGAGGTTGCCGGTCTAGAGAGTATTGAGTCCATTCCGCCCCTGACCCTCGCGTATCTGACGCGTTGCGAGCGGTGCGTATTTGATCTGCTCAATAAGAATTACCTTGGTGTTCGGAGCGCCGTGCCGACATGGCTACTCGCTCGAGATACCGCTCACTCAGCAGGGACATCGCCGATCTCGTTTACGCCAGTCGACCTGCGGTAACCAAGGCCATGAACGCCTTGCGTCGCCGTGGTGTGCTCGATTACCACCGGGCCTGATCTGCGTGAATCATTCCGCGCTGGAGTCCGCCGCGTAGTCGAGTCAGATCACTTTGTAATCTCGATTACAGACTTGCGTATTGCGGATGCGTAGGTTCCCGCCTCGCGCGGCCACTAGGCCGCGATCAAGACGGAGAACGCTCATGAAGCTCATCACGCCAACCATACACGGCTACTTGGACTACCTGACGGTCGTCGTGTTTCTGGCTGCGCCAAAGCTTTTGGAACTCGACGGCTTGGCGGCGTCGTTATCTTGGACGCTAGCCGGGGTGCATCTGGCGCTCACCCTTGTAACTGATTTCCCGCTAGGCTGGCGTCCTTGGCTTCCATTCTGGATTCACGGGTGGGTCGAACGAATCGTTGGCCCGGCATTGGTTCTCATCGCGTTCCTGCCCAATTTTTCCAGCAGCAGCCTGGCATTTGGCTTTTACGTATTCATGGGGCTGGTGATCGTGGCCGTCGGGTGGCTGACCGATTATTCCTCAGGGGCAAAGCAAGCGCTCAGGCCGATCGGTTGACATAGCGGGCGAATGGCAGCGTAGGGTCATCTTGCTCGTTCGTTCGGCTCTTGCTCCGATGAGTCCGGTCGTCCTCTGAAAGCGCCAATGACGGCGGACCGGTCCTTGGCTCCCAAAAACTGAACGCGCCATTCGACCGGGCCGAGTGGCATAGCTTTGTCCCAAAATTCAAGGAATTTTGCCTCAGCCGAGAGTCTCCGGAAAATCAGGAGAACGGCGACATTTTAGTCGCTCTCGTCGGCATCATCCTTTGCATTCAAATTCTGGCGCAGCGCTAACATCACCCGGTGAGCGCTCTCGATGTCTTTGACTGACAGGCCGTCTGCAAGACTGTTGCTCCAAGGAGCCTGCACGCGCATCGCCGCGTCGAAGGTCTGCTTTCCCTTTTTTGTCAGGACAACAAGCTGCGCCTTTCGGTGATGCGGGTTGGCTTCAAACCCGACTAACCCTTCTTTGGCGAGGTCATTGATGATGCGCTGCACGTTTTGACGATGCGCGCCAAGGTTTCGAGCAAGCCACGCGACAGGCTGCGGGAAATCGGCGGCGACAATCGCGCCGAGGATTTGCCAGCGCGCGCTCGTCAATCCAAGCGGCGCGACCAGCCTATCTCCTGCGGACAAAAGCTGATTGTTCAGCCTGAAAAGGTCGAGCACGAGGTCGGTCACAGCATCACCGCCGGGCGTTCGTTTCGATTGTGGCATTTCACACCATGGATTGCTATTGACATCATAGTGTCAATAGCAATATGACATTATAGTGCCATATCGGCACAGGCTATTCAAACTGAATGGAGCCGTCCATGTCGCTGTTGCGTCCTCTCGACCCGAACTTCCCGATTGAGCGTCAGCTCGGAATCGAAACTGGCCCGGTCGTTCTGGTGAACATCTTCACGCTCGATAAGGCGGACGAACCCGGTTTCCTCAAAATCTGGCAGGATAATGCAGCCTTCATGAAAAGCCGGCCGGGCTTCATCTCGACCCAGCTGCATCGCGCTCTCGGCGACGGCCCGACCTATTTGAATTATGCCGTTTGGGAATCGAACGCTGCATTCCGCGCTGCATTCTCGAATCCGGACTTCCAAGCGAAGCTCGCGGCCTATCCCTCCTCCGCCGTCGCGTCTCCGCATCTTTTCCAGAAGGTTGCGGCGCCGGACATCTGTGTCGCCTGACGATCGCGTTCCATTACTGCCGGGTGTGTCCGACCAAAGGGCGGGAGACGAGCGATGACCTATGAACTTCTAAAGTTTACGCATCTTGTGGGTTTAGCGCTGATTTCAGGCGGATTGATCGGCGTATGGATATTTGACTTGCGGTCGCGCCAGTTGACCGACCTTGCCCTTTTTTCGGAAGCGGTGCGCAACATCGCCGTTTTCTACGATGGCGTCGTGGTGCCGGGAGCGCTGCTGCTGCTTGCGTCCGGCACATGGCTCATCGTTTCCTTCTATGGCGGCTGGGGCTTTCTCGATACGCCTTGGCTCGCGGGGATGGTTGTGCTCTTTGCGCTTGAATTCATCGAGGGCAACACCATCACGCGCCTCTACTTCATGCGGCTGCGGCGACTCAGCAGGGACGCTCTGGAGCGCGGCTGCGTGACTCCTGAACTGGAGCGGGCGCGGAAGACGGAGATGGTGCCCACATTCACACACTTCCTCGATATCCCGCTTCTGATGGTCATTGTCTCACTTGGGGCCATACGCCCACACACTTGGACGCAGTTCATTGTCGGCGTTGCCGCAGCGTTCGTGGTTGCGACGTTCCTTACGGTCGTGATCCCACGACTTTATCCGTGGATACCAAAGACGAGTTCGGCTTTGCCCCAGAGCGGCATTTAAGAATTTCGGGCGGGTCAGTTCTCCGAACCGCCCTCTACCCGCCGCTGGCCTTGATTTCACAAGGGTTTGCGTGATGCATAAGTCAGGTGCAAAAGGCACTGGCGCTGACGGCGGATTAATCGGAGGGCTGCAAGGCTGAGAAGGGCGATACACAAGATCGTCATTGCCCGTTGGCGGCTTCGATGGAGCCACCCCCCGCTTAGGCAAAGGAGCCTGAATCGTGCTGATCACCGTGTGCTGTCCGCCCAGGCGTCGGCCAGGGGCAGAAATCCAGCCACGGCCTTGGCATTCCACGCAGTCCCATTGCTTGGATCGCGCGAATGGGGCGGCCCAGCCCTGCCTTGGCAAATCCTGCGCAAAATCCCGGTGGATGACGCAAACCGTAAAGTCTTGATCGGCAAGTCGATGATAGGCTGACGGAAGCAATTCAAAGCGGCATTGGAGACGAAATGGCGCGGGGCAAAAGACGAACTCACACGCGTCACACCGGTTCAGCTGCGCTCCAGCAAGCGAAAGCGCGCCTCTCGCGTAGCGGATCGAGGAGATTTGCCTTGACGCCGTCGCCAGCGTCTCGCCGGCAAATGTCGAGGAGATTGCACTGCAATGGCTTTCCAAAAGAACTCTTGATCCCGACGCTCCCGCCAGCGCCGTCCTGGTCATGGAGGCCTTCGCGCTCGCGGGCTATCTGGCGCTGTTCACGCCGACGCTGTTGGGCGCTGCGCCGATCGAACGTTTTATTCGCCAGCGCCGCGCCGACGCCGATGCCAGGGGGCGCGCGGCTCTGGATGCGCTGGCCCGGGCAAGCTTTTACCTGCTTCGGTTGAAATCGCGCGCGTCGTCACAAGGCGTTCGCGTAGGCGGTAGGTACGATCCACGCGTCATGGGCCAGTGGCGAATACGAACGCCACCCCGCGCGCCTGCAAGACGTCGGCGACAGGGAAAATCTTCTCCGACCCAAGCGTGACGTCGAGCAACGCAACGTCGATCGCCGGTTGGCGGGCGATCAGGGCCAAGGCGTCGGCCACCGACCCTGCAGGGCCCACCTTGGCGCCGAGGCCCTCAAGCAATTGCGCCAGGTCGGCGGCGATTATGTACTCGTCTTCGACGATGAGAATGCGCCGGCCGCTCAGTGTGTCTGCTGTTCGCTCAGCCATTGGCTCCCTCCTCGCGCTCAATCGCGAGAACGATTCCACAGCGCACGCCATCCAGTCCGAATTCCAAGCTCGTTGAGGCCTTGAGCTGGTAGGGAAGCGCACGCTCGATCAGCTCGCGGCCATAGCCTCCACGCATTGGAGCGCCTCGGTTCGGCATATCGACGCCCGTTTCCCGCCACTCGAACGCCACGCGCCGCTCCTCGTTGTCGGCGGCATCTATTCGCCACATAACCTCAAGCTTTCCGGAGCGTTGCTTAAGCGCGCCATATTTTATCGCATTAGTGGCGAGCTCATGGATTGCAAGCGCCAAAACCTGCGCCACAGTTGCGGACAACATCACGCTCGGACCCTCAATCCTCACTTTGTCATTACCCAGGTCGTCGCCTCCATGGGCTTCGAGCTCCGTCTCCACGAGCTCGCGCAAATCGATGGAACCGTGATCAGGCCGCGCGAGCAGTCCCTGAACTCGGCTGAGTGCGCGCAACCGCCCCTCGAATTGAGGTACGAACTCGTCTAGGGAGCGGCTAGTGCGCATGGTCTGGCGCGCGATCGACTGCACAACGGCGAGCAGGTTTCTGGTTCGGTGCTGGAGCTCCGCCAAGAGAACCTGCTGGCGCTCTTGAAACTCACGTAACTGGTGAACGTCGGCTGAGGTGCCAACCCAATCGCCCTGGATCTCGGCGACCGGCTTCGCCCTGGTCTGGTGCCACCGATATTCCCCGTCGCTTCCCCGCCGAATCCGATGCTCCACACAATATTCGCCAGTCTCCTCCGCCGCGGCCCAGGCGGCGACAGTTGCGTCACGGTCCTCGGGATGAATCGCTTCAAGCCATCCAAAGCCCAGGCTGTCCTCAAGTGAGAGGCCGGTAAATTTGATCCACTGTGGGCTGCCCCAGGCGCGCGCGCCACTACTCTTAGTTCGAAAGACAAGCTGTGGGATGTTGGTCGCCAGCAGACGGAACAATTCTTCGCTCTCGCGGATCCGCTGCTCGGCCACCCGACGTTCAGTCAAGTTGCGAAAGATCTTCACGAAGCCGCTGCCATCTGCGAGCCGCGTCATGACGCCCGAGCCCTAGAAGCGCGAACCATCCTTTCGCTGATGCCAACGCTCGTCCTCGGCGCGCCCATTGGCCCTAGCCTCGGCCCGCTCGCGCCGACCGCCCGATCCTCTGGCGTAAAGATGATGTCGCCGCTTTGATTGAGCATCTTCGTTGAGGTCTGGCCAAGCAGACGTTCAGCGCCGGCGTTCCAGCTCGTCACGCTGCCTTGGCTGTTCGATCAAGTTGATGGCGAAGTCGGTCGCGCTTTCGACTAGGAGCCGGAGCAGTTCTTCGCTGCCTGGGCCGCCTCCGCCCCCGCTACACGTTCGTTCACCCGCAGCCGTTCGGCTGCCATTCGAGCGCACGCGAAGCTGCCGCATGCTTGCTAAGGGCAACTGTGGAGGCTTGCGGATGTTCCATCAAAATTACAGTTGATGGATGCAAATTTTATGACAGGAATAAACATCGTTGGTCAATTTATTATCTCGGTTATGCCCATCATTTATGCAGTAATCCCTAGAAGCCTCCCTTTCTGTCATGAATATTTTTAACGCACAGTTATTTACTGCCGATGAAACGTGGATGCGCGTTGATATCTAGCCGCACGAAGTGCACGAGAAGGTGTTCGCCTTCGTCTTAAAGCTCGTCGCCGAGCATGGTCTGGTGAAGGGCGCGCGCATTGGCGTCGATGGCTCGACGATGGAGGCCAACGCCGCGCTGCGAGCGATCGTGCGCCGCGACAATGGCGAGACCTATCGCGAGATGCTGACTCGGATGGCCAAGGAAAGCGGCGTCGAGACGCCGACGATCGACGACCTGATTCGGCTCGACCGCAAGCGCAAAGGCAAGAAGCTGTCGAACAAGGACTGGACGAGCAAGACCGATCCGGAGGCGAAGATCGCCAAGATGAAGGACGGCTCGACGCATCTTGCCTACAAGCCCGAACATGCGGTCGATCTCGACACGGGCGTGATCGTGGCGGCGCTGATCAACGAGGCCGACAAGGGCGACACGGCGACGCTCGATCCCACGCTGAAGGAAGCGGAAAAGAATCTGTCCGCCGTCGGACCTGCGCCGACGCCGGAAGATCCTTGCGATCTCGTCGCCGACAAGGGCTACCATTCGCGCGACGTTCTGAAAGACCTGGACGATGGCCCATGGAAGACGCGCATTTCCGAGCCGCGACCGAGCACGGGCTATTCACGATGGCATGGCGACGACGCGGCGCGCGCGGCGGTCTATGGCAACCGCAACCGGTTGAAGTCAGGCGTCGGCAAGGAGGCCATGCGCAAACGCGGCGAGATCGTCGAGCGCAGCTTCGCCCACGTTCTGGAACGCGGCGGGATGCGCCGCACATGGTTGCGCGGTCGCGAAAACGTTCACAAGCGCTATCTCGTTCATGTCGCGGGCTACAATCTCGGCGTTTTGATGCGCGCGCTGTTCGGAGCCGGCACTCCAAGAGAGGCCGCAAACATCAGATTTGCGTTCCTGGTCATCATTCAGGCCGCCGACATGATCACCTTCGTAATCATCGCCGCGTCCGACGCGGAGACGGCAGCGCTGATCGTCGCCGTAACATGCGAAGCCGACTGATCAAATCGCGACATTTTCAACGCGCTGATAGGTGGTGGCGGCGAGCGCCTGAGCGGGAGATCGCCCGTGCGCGCCGGAAGGTCGACCATCGGCGTCGTTGTCGCGGGGCCGATCGTCGCCACGTCCGATCTTCGTCAGCGCGTCGGCCAGAATGGCCATTGCGCCTCTTTGTCGCTCATTACGAATTCCTCCCGTCGCCGCCGTCTCTCAGCTCCCGGCCAATCGAAGCGCTCGGGGAGCGGCAGGCAAAGAGACTGGCGCGCGCCCTCCCGTCTCCGGCGATGGTCGCGCCGTTAATCCGAGCGATAAGGACGGGCGACGGCCTGAACCTCAAGACCTTGCGCGCTGCGATCGTCGCTTCGACCCCCGTCTTCGGATTGCGTCCCGGGCGCGCCCGTTTCGAGCGGACATGGAAACCGCCGAACGATTTGAGCTGCACCGGCTCTCCCCGCTCGAGCGCCTCGAAAATCTCCTCGAAAAACATCTCGAGGATTTCACGGGCCTCCGCCCGGGAGAGACGTCCCGAGCAGCTGGCGTAGACCGCTTCCCTCAATGCCTCTCTCGTCGAGGTGCGCCCGTTCCCGTTCTTCAAAATATGGCTCCTCAAAACCCCTTCGGAATTCGATAATGGCGGCGGTCGTCCGCCGACTTGAAATCCGGCGCGTTGAGATCGATGCAACGACGAAATCTCGCTGTCGAGTATCTTAGATTTGCACAACACGCCGTTGACACTAAATCCCGGTACAGCGTTCATTGGGGCCAGCCTCGATGCATTGAACGCATACCAGCGCGTCAAATTACCGCATTACAGCAAACGGCTGCTCTCAGCCAAAATCAGTAGGATCCCCCCTGACTGAAAAAGCGCCCGCTCCGTCCGGGCGTTTTTTTTCGCGAAGCTTTGCGTTAGCCAAATCGTTCCCCTGCCCCAACAATCGCTTTGAGAGCGCGGGGCGAAAGTGGCCACGCCAAAGCCGGCGTGAGAGTGGTTGCCAAGAATGGATGCCGCCGAGAAAACCGTTACAGTAAAGCTTGCAGAGCTACGGCCGACCCAGAGAGCGGTCGGATATGAAGAGGTCAGAGCCAAGCGCTCGAAGTGGCGAGCGTTGTCGGCCGAAGGAAAACTCGATTTTCTCGCGTCTCACCCTTTTCCAGCGGTATACGGGCCTAACGCGCAATACTTCGTCGTCGACGGTCACCATATGGCTCTCGCGCTTCTTCAGGAAGGAGTCGACACAGTTTCAGTTCGTCAGATCGAAGATCTGTCGAACCTCGACGCCAATGAGTTTTTCGTGACGCTACAGAAACGCGGCTTAATTTGCTTCAGCGGCGCGCCGCAGACCCTTTCGGAGTTGCCGCGTGCGCTCCAGGACTTAGCTGACGATCCATTCCGGAGCCTCGTGGCCCGCCTGCGCCGAAACTGCGGTTGTCCGAAGGATTACACGCCCTACGCCGAATTTCGCTGGGCCGATTTCCTACGCACCCATCTCAACCCCGATTTACATCGAAGCGACCCTGCCCTCGCGATCAAAGCAGCCAACAAGCTAATTCGCGAAGTGTGGTGCAAAGACCCATGCGACGCATGCCGCTGCGCGGAAGAGGTGGTTGGCGGTTAATCGGGCAGACAAGCGGTATCTGCTGATTGAACGAACCCACGGCTCAGGCGTTCATCATGGTCTTTCTACATGCCCGAGCGTCGGGACGTCGCAAGCCGTGCGCATCTTCAAGATACTCGACATCGAGATTTCGTCGTTGCAATTCGATCCGTTGCGCGCGTCGAAAGATACGTCCGAATGCGGAATTCGATGCGTCGATGGGGAAACGAGCGGGTTCATTTGGTCGATTTCTTCACCAGCGCCTTTTCGAGCTTCGCCAAATCCTGCTCCAGCTTCTCGATGAGAAGCGGCGTCGAGGCCGTAACCAGTTCAAGCCCCTTGGTTGTCGGTTTCTCGGCAACCGTTCGCAGAAGGTCCTGACCCCGTTGGATGGCCTCCTTGGTCTGCGCGATCGCCGTTTTGAGTTCGTCCTCATTGAGCTTGCCGTAGGCCATGGGCTCTCCTCCAATAATCCAAAAATGACATTATGTTACATATACATAGCCGCGCTTTTCTTTGACGCGGCAATGGCGTTCAAGGGCGATTCTAGCCTCCGCCTGCGAAGGATAGATGGCTTGGCGAACTTGTCCCGCCTGCCCGATGCGCCCCCATTCCCGGACAAGACGCCATTCGCCGAACAGATCAAGTTGAATGTCCATGCGATAGAACCGGGCCATGTTCCGACCTGGGTCTGTTCGGCGAAGAATGACGGCGTCAGGCATTGTCGGTCGCCCTGTAGATGGATGCCGGGCTGACGCCATAGGAGCGGGCGAGATCGGCCACGGCCTCCCCGTCGGCGCGCCGCCGGCGAGCTTCTTGTTTCTGCGCGGTGGTCATCTTGGCGGGGCGGCCCATGTGTTGGCCGCGCTCTTTCGCACGCGCCCGCCCTTCGCTGGTGCGGGTGCGGATCAGGTCGCGCTCCACGTCGGCCAGGCCGCCCAGCACGGCGATCATCAGCCGTCCGGTGCTCGTGGCGGTGTCCGCCCATGGTTCGGCAAGGCTCTGGAACTGCCCGCCCGTGTCCACGATGCGCTTGACGATGGCGAACAGCTCGAAGGTCGATCGGGCAAGGCGGTCGATCCGTGTTACAACCACAGCGTCGCCCGAAGCGACGGATTTGAGGAGCCTGCCCAGCTCCTTCCTGTCCACCTTTGCCCCTGAAACCTTCTCCCGATAGATGGTTGAACACCCGGCGGCCTTCAGCTGTTTGAGCTGGGCCTCAAGGGTCTGCCCCACCGTCGAGACGCGGGCATACCCAATGCGTTTTGGGTGTGTAGTTTCGGACATATCTTATGAGAAGCGTAACCCGCTGAACGACAACGATCAAGAGAAATTCTCAAAAGTCTAACTTTTGCATACGCGTAACAGCCATGATCAC
>NZ_JAMRYX010000191.1 GCF_024448135.1 Methylocystis suflitae | reverse complement strand
TTTGAAGGTCGTCGCGCGGGGCACGCCGGGCTTCTCGGGCGCCGATCTGATGAATCTTGTCAATGAGGCGGCGCTGCTCGCGGCGCGGCGCTCGAAGCGGATCGTCACGAACCAGGAGTTCGAGGACGCGCGCGACAAGATCATGATGGGCGCTGAGCGCCGCACGCTGGTGATGACGGATGAGGAGAAGAAACTCACCGCCTATCACGAAGGCGGCCATGCGCTGGTGCAGCTCTCGGTTCCTGGCGCGATGCCGATCCACAAGGCGACGATCATTCCGCGCGGCAGAGCGCTCGGCATGGTGCAGGGCCTTCCCGAGCGCGATCAGATCTCGCAGACATACGAGCAACTGACCGCGATGCTCGCCATCGCCATGGGCGGCCGCGTCGCCGAGGAAATGATCTTTGGCCATGACAAGGTGACGTCGGGCGCGGCCTCGGACATCCAGCAATGCACCCGTGTGGCGCGTGCGATGGTCACCCAGCTCGGCTTCTCGAACAAGCTCGGCACCGTCGCCTACGCCAATCCCGAGCAAGAGCAGTTCCTCGGATATTCCCTCGGGCGTCAGCAGACGATTTCCGAGGCGACGCAGCAGACGATCGACGCGGAGGTGCGCCGATTGGTGCAGGAGGCCTATGACGAGGCGATGCGCATCCTGACGGAAAAGCGCAGCCAACTCGACACGCTCGCCAATGCGCTTCTCGAATTCGAGACGCTGTCCGGCGACGAGATGAAGGGCCTGCTCGCCGGCAAGCGGCCGGTGCGCGAAGAGTCGTCGCCAACGCCGCCGCCGCGCGGCTCCTCGGTGCCGACGACGGGCCAGAAGCCCGAGCCCGACGTCGGCGGCATGGAGCCCCAGCCGGTCTAAGCGCCGGCGATTGAAAACAAAGGCCCGGCGTCAGCGCCGGGCCTTTTTTTTGCGACGCGAGAGGATCTCAATCCGCGATTTCGAGCGCCTGCGCGTGGCGGGTTCTGCGCCGTTTTTGGCGACAAAGTCACTGTTTCGATGCGCCGTAACACGCAAAATGCGTCAGCCTCGAAGAGCGTCTCTTCGAGCCAAATTCCATGGAGGAGTCAC
>NZ_JAMRYX010000190.1 GCF_024448135.1 Methylocystis suflitae | reverse complement strand
TGTGAAGGGGCTCGTCGAGCCGCAGGACGAAGCGTCGCAGCTTGCGGCGCTGCTCTGCGCCGCCGGGCCAGGCGAGCAGGTTCTCGATCTTTGCGCCGGCGGCGGCGGCAAGGCGTTGGCGCTCGCCGGGCAGATGCATAACCGCGGGCAGGTCTACGCCTATGACGCGGATGGGCGAAGGCTCATGCCCATCCACGAGCGGCTGGAGCGCGCCGGCGCCCGCAACATTCAGGTTCGCGCGCCGCGCGGCAAGGCCGACGTTCTGGCCGATCTCGAGGCGCGCTGCGACCTCGTGTTGATCGAC
>NZ_JAMRYX010000189.1 GCF_024448135.1 Methylocystis suflitae | reverse complement strand
ACCAATACCAAAGAGGCGCTGCCCGATGAATACAACATCACTAGCACGCACCTTCTGCAATAGATATAAAGTAGTTTCTGTAACATACTCGACGCACCGCACGTTGGCATGTTGAGCTGCCATCACAGGAGGCACAAATGCACATCCATACCCCATGGTGATGTAGGCGGACGAGTGCTCTCCAAACTCTTCTCTTAATGCCGGCAGGTAGTTCCTCGCATGACTATCGCCAATCAAGTAAATTGTCCCCTTTCGGCCAGGAGGAACATCCAGGCATTCTTTGAGAACGGCAGAAGAAAACTCTCCTACAACGTGGCATCTTTCAAGGGATTTACCTGTTTTCCTGTCGGACCACCATGTCAGCTGAAGGTTGGGAGGAACGGGAATGTTCAAAAGGTTGCCCAAATATAGGCGACCATCGAGAGGGTTTGATAGAACAAACAAAAGTCCAAAGGCGGCCGCTGACGCAGATAGGCCGTATCCAATTGACAAGAAGCGCATCGCGGAC
>NZ_JAMRYX010000188.1 GCF_024448135.1 Methylocystis suflitae | reverse complement strand
GCCCGCAAATTCGATTGGCGGTCGAAGAATTTCAGAACTGCCTGGATGAACATGGAATTCCTTTGCGCCTGGTGACCGGCGCCGACGCCCATATCGTTCCAAACATGGTGGATGGATTGCGATCTGGCGCAATCCTATCGCTTGCGGACACTAGGTATGTGCTCGTGGAGCCGCCGCATCACGTCGCACCGCCACGTATCGAATATCTCTTTTTTGAACTTTTGACCGCGGGCTACGTGCCGATTCTGACCCATCCTGAGAGATTGACGTGGATTGAAAGCCGTTTTGAGACATTCGTTCAGCTATTCCATGCTGGCGTCTGGATGCAACTTACCTCCGGTTCAGTGACAGGCTCCTTTGGCAGGAGACCTCAATATTGGTCTGAACGAATGCTGAATGAAGGGATGGTCCATATTTTGGCTTCTGACGCCCACGGAGCAAGGCGCCGAAGGCCAGACCTTGCGGAAGGACGCGCGGCGGCAGCGAAGTGGCTAGGCGAGACAGAGGCGGAGCAGCTTGTCGTTGGTCGACCGAGCGCGATTTTGGAGAATGCTGCACCGTCGGAC
>NZ_JAMRYX010000187.1 GCF_024448135.1 Methylocystis suflitae | reverse complement strand
GGTCGCGGCGACCCACGGCGTCTTTTCCGAAAAGGCTGCGTCCGTGCTAAAGGACGCGCCGATCGACCAGCTCATCATCACCGATTCAGTGCGGCTGCAACCGTCCATGGCGGCCGCGCTTGG
The DNA here is from genome assembly GCF_024448135.1 of Methylocystis suflitae. Taxonomy (GTDB): domain Bacteria; phylum Pseudomonadota; class Alphaproteobacteria; order Rhizobiales; family Beijerinckiaceae; genus Methylocystis; species Methylocystis suflitae. Next base: position 30,240 of record NZ_JAMRYX010000187.1, on the reverse strand, counting down.
CGATCGTTTGAGTGTGGTCAGCATCGCCGGCCTCCTGGCCGAGGCGATCAGACGCCTGCACGCAAATGGTTCGATCACGCAGCTTCTGGAGGACGGGCCCTAGCCGCTCAGCACTCTGGTTGCGTCCTGCAGCGACTCGCGCCACAAGCCTCGCATGAACTTGGAAGACATCGTCATTCGCCGAATGTCCAAGAGCGAACTTGATCGCGCGCTCGATTGGGCTGCGGCCGAAGGCTGGAATCCCGGACTTTATGACGCGGAGAGTTTCTACGCCGTCGATCCGAAAGGGTTCTTCATCGCCGAACGCGCGGGCGAGCCTTTGGGCTGCGTCGCCGCCGTCGCCTATGACGAGTCCTTCGGCTACGTCGGGCTTTTCATCGTTCGTCCGCCTTATCGTGGACAGGGCGTCGGCCTTCGGCTCTTGGACGTCGCGCTGCGGCATGTGCAGGGACGCAATGTCGGGCTCGACGCCGCGATCGACCTTCTGCAGAGATATGCGCGGCACGGATTCAAATTCGCCTATCGCAACATACGTCATCGATGCGTCGGCGGCGGCGAAGCGCCTTCCGACATGACTGAATTGGCTGAAGTCCCCTTCGACGAGATCGTGCGATATGACCAAACAGTCTTTCCAACGTCACGACCGAATTTTCTTTCGCGCTGGATCGCTCAGCCGCAGAGCGCGGCTCTCGCCGTGGTGAAGCAAGGCCGGCTCGCCGGCTATGGCGTGCTGCGCGCGTGTCGCGACGGCTACAAGATCGGGCCGCTGTTCGCGGATGAATCGCAAATCGCCGACGCTCTGTTTCAAGGCTTATGCGCGCGCGCCGCGAGCGCGCCGGTGTTTCTCGACACGCCCGAAGCAAACGCCGCCGCCATCGCGCTGGCGCAGCGACGCCAAATGACCGCCGTGTTCGACACCGCGCGCATGTATACGGAAGGAACGCCGCCGGGACGCATCGAGCGCTGCTACGGCGTCACGACCTTCGAACTCGGGTGATTCGCTTCGCCGGACAATGGCCCTAGGCGATCGATAAGATCAGAGGCCGTGAGGCTCGGCGCGATCAGCGTCGGATCATCGTCGGCGTCGCCCGAACGGTTGACGCGCGGCGACACGGTCCATTCCTGCAGAGCTTCGTCGGGCGGCGCGCGAAGCAACGCCCCGGGATCTTCGCCCGACATCCACGCGCTGGCGTCGCGCCAGTCGAGGATGACCGGCATGCGATCATGGAAACGGCGCATCCAGCCATTCGCTGGACCGACGATGATCGTCGCGGACTCGATCGTCGCATCGCTCTCGACGTCGCGACAGCTCTCGTACAAGCCGGCGAATGCGAGCGGGCGGCCGTCGGGCGCCGTGAAATAATGCGGATTCCTTGCGCCTTTTGCCCCGGTCCATTCATAGAAGCCCGACGCCGGGATAATGCAGCGCCGAGATGCGAAGGCCGAGCGAAACATCGGTTTTTCGGCGATCGTCTCGGCGCGCGCATTGAAGGTTGCGGGCAGTTCGCGCAGGGGCTTCTTCCACCAGGAGGGCGCGAAACCCCAGCGCATCTGGACAAGCTCATGTCCCGCCGGCGTCGGCTTGATGACCTCGATCATCGTCGTCGGCGCCACATTGTAGCGCGGCTGCAGATTGCGCGGCTGGCCGATCAGATCGGCAAGCCGCTGGAGCTCCTCCCAGGAGAGATGCTGCGTAAAGCGCCCGCACATTAAGCGAGACCGTCCTGTCTCAGTAGTAGTAGTGCCGATGACGACGGTAATATGGGCGCGGCGCCGTTGCGGCGCCAATGATCGCGCCGCCTGCTGCGCCGACCGCCGCCGTGGCGAGCGTCGGGCCGGCGAGTCCGCCCGAGGCAAGCGCGCCGATGCCGGCGCCGCCCAGACCGCCGATGACGCCGCCGCCGAGCGCGCGTTCCGCGGGCGTGTAGCAGCCGTAAAGCGGCATTGAGGCCGCCAGAAGCGTCGCAAGAACGAGGGCCTTCTTGACCCGACGGGGCGTGGCGATGCTGTGCATTTTCATTCCCTTGTTTATGGTCTTGCCGCGTTGGCGCTGAAGCCAAGCCTTCGCGGCGCATCGCCGAATGAACCCAGATTTGCGCCGGAACGATGGCCCTGTCGTGAAGCCGCAGGCCAGAACGATGGCCTCGGCGTGATGGCCACAGCCGGGACGCTCGATGCCGACGCGCAACACTTGTTTCGTCTTCCTTCTAATTGGAATATTTCGCAAATAAGGACGCTTCGAACGACGCTTTCTGCAAGAATTCCGATGAGGGATCAATTGTATTGACGCAGGAAGTCGCCTGTTAAATCTTTGCGCCATGCACGCGGCGCCGCTGAGACTCTCGGCATCGAACCTTCAAGCAAAGGATCAGGGCGCGCAACCCACGCGTGGCGTTCCGAGACCCTAAGGAGAGAATGATGTGCGAACTGGCGCGCGAGAGAAAACGCATTGATTCGATCCTCGCCGAAGCGATGAACCAAAACTCGGTTCGACTGTCGATCGATGAAGTCGAACTCGCCGGCTATGGGCTCGCGGCGCTGCGCAGCCACTATGCGCTTTCCTGTTCTGATGAATGCATGCGCAAGAGATGTGACGAATTCGCCGCGCTCGTCGCGCTGTCGCGTCGCGCACAGCAGCATGCATGGCAGACGCCATGAAATATTCGGCATCAGGAAAGAAGGAAGGCGCGATGTTCATGGCCTCGAACCAGTTCAAGGTCGTCAAGGGCTGCGAAGAAACATTCGAAACGGCTTGGCGGGAGACAAGCGTCCGGTTGCGGGAAGCGGCCGGTCTCATCGGATTTCAATTCCATCGGGGAAAGGAGTGCGGTCCGCACGTGCTCTATTTCTCGGTGACCATGTGGGAGACGGAAGAGCGCTTCATCGATTGGCGACGCGCCGAACTCTATGGCCCGCCCAGCGGCTGCGCTGGACCGCGCTGCGCCTCGAGGCTGGAGGAGTTCGACGCGACTGTCTCCAGAAGCAATCCGCAATAGGCGCCGCCGGCGCTTCTTAGGAGAAAGACATGTTGGGAATTGGGGACAGCATACCGCCTTTCGTTGTCACCGGCGTAAAGCCGGGATTTAACGAGATCGAAGAAAACGGCGAGACAGCCTTCGAAACGCTCTGCGAGACGAGCTTTCCAGGAATGTGGAAAATCATCTTTTTCTATCCGAAGGACTTTACCTTCGTTTGCCCGACGGAAATCGCGGCCTTCGCGCGCTTGTCGAAGGATTTCGCCGAGCGCGACGCCGTCGTTCTCGGCGGCTCGACCGACAATGAGTTCGTAAAGCTTGCTTGGCGGCGCGACCACCGCGACCTGAAGAGCTTGCCGATCTGGCAGTTCGCCGATTCGAGGGGCGATCTCGTCGATGGCCTCGGCGTGCGCGCGCCTTCAGGCGTCGCCTATCGCGCCACCTTCGTCGTCGATCCCGACAATGTCATTCAACATGTCTATGCGACGAATCTCGACGTCGGCCGCGCGCCGGACGATACGCTGCGCGTGCTCGACGCCTTGCGGACCGGCGCGCTCTGCCCCTGCAGCCGGCCGGTCGGCGGCGAAACGCTTATCCCCGCGGCATGACCGCGGACGCGGCGCCCGGCAACTGCAGCGTCAGACATTTCGCGGCGCCGCCCGCCTTCATGAATTCCGAGAGCGGCGTGACGACGGGCGTGAAGCCCGCGTCGAGCAGGCGCGAACGAAGATCGTCGGAACAGGCGTTGAGGAAAACGCGTCCGGCGACTTCGACAGCGTTGCAGGCGAAAGAGAGCGCGTCTTTCTCGCCGACTTCGATCCGCTTCTCCACTGGCGCGACGGCTCGGATCGCTTCCTGTGACGCGATATCGAAGGCTGCTGGGTAATACATCAGCCAGCCGCCGCTCAGAGGGCAGAAGCAGGTGTCGAGATGATAGAAGCGCGGATCGACGAGCTTCAGCGCGACGGCGCGCAGACCGAAGATCTTTTGAAGATGTTTGGGCGCTTCTTCGCCTGAGCGCCAGCCGTATCCGCACCAGACAATGCCCCGCGCATGATCGAGAAGCGCGTCGCCGGCGCCTTCAAAGGGAATGTTCTCCGGCCAGGGCGCGATTGAATAGCCTTGCGCTTCGAACCATTCGCAAAACAGTCGCTCCTCGGGCCGCCGCTCCTTGGCGTGGAATCGGCTCACGACAGCCTTCTCGCCGATCGCAAGCCCCGCATTGGCGGTGAAGACCATGTCCGGCAGGCCGGGCGTCGGCGCAACGAAAACAATATCGCTATGCGCCGCCAGATTGCCGCGCAAGTTCTCCCACTGCGCCTGCGCGCGCGGCAGCGCTGCTTGCCCGATCTGATTTTCCATCCACGGGTTGATGATGTAATCGACGCCGAAATAGTCCGGCGCGCACATCAGCAGCGCGCGACGCGCAGGCGCAGGCCGTGGCGGCGCAGCCTCGCGCGCGTCGCTTGGGGCGTCGTTCACTACAGCGGCTTCAACGTCGAAGCTCATCAGCGAACTCTCTTGCATTGAACGTCCGTCAGTCATGCAGGCTGTCCCGTCCTTACGCGAGTTGCGACGTCTTCCTGCTCCGCGTCGAGCGGATGCAGCAGCGAGAACAGATCCTTCGGGTCTGCGGGTTCAGCGATCAGCTCGATGTTGCGGCCGACGCCCGTCTCCCGCGCAAGATCGCGCAACAGGCGCAACACCGAAAAATCCTCGATGGCGAAACCGACGCTATCAAAGATCGTGATCGCGTCTTTAGAGGTGCGCCCCAGTCGATGACCGGCGAGAATTTCCCGCAGTTCCGTCACCGGATGCTCGGGGCCGAGTTGCTGAATTTCGCCCTCGCTGCGCGTCTGCGGCGCATATTCGACGAAGATCTCGGAGCGCAGCAGCAGCTCGCGCGCAAGCTCGGTCTTGCCCGGACAGTCGCCGCCGACCGCGTTGATATGCGTTCCAGGCTGAACCATGTCGTCGGCGAGTATCGTGGCGAATTTCTTATCCGCCGTGATCGTCGTGATGATGTCTGCGCCGTCTGCGGCGCTGCGCGCGTTGGCGCACCGAATGATCGTCAGGCCGAAGTCGGCCATGTTGCGCTCGAACTTCTCGACGGCGTCAGGGTCGACATCGAAGACGCGAAGCCGGTCAACGCCAAGAACGGCGTGAAAGGCGCACGCCTGAAACTCCGATTGAGCGCCAAGGCCGATCAGCGCCATTGTCTTGCTGTCGGGCCGCGCGAGATGCGCCGCCGCCAGCGCCGAAGTGGCGCCGGTCCGGAAGGCGGTGGCCAGCGTCATGTCGGCGATGAGCGTTGGATAGCCGGTTTCGACGTCAGCGAGGGCGCCGAAGGCGACGACGGTCTGCAGGTTGAATTGCGTGTTGCCGGGATGACCGTTGACGAATTTAAAGGCGAAAGCTTCGGCGTCGCGCGTCGGCATCAGTTCGATGACGCCGCGCGGCGAATGGCTCGCGTAACGCGGCGACTTCTCGAACGCGTCCCAGCGCATAAAGTCGCGACGCAGATAGTCGACGAGCCGCGACCAAAAGCGTCGCGCGCCCACTTCTCCAACGATGCGGGCGATGTCTCGCGCGCTCAGAAACGTCACCATGCCTTCTCCCATCGATCGATGTCGGGGAAAACTAGAACGCGACAACGCTAATCAAAATCGCCATAAGCTTTCGAAATGACTGTATTTTTGTAATTTCCGTCATAGATATTGACCGTTTCCACAGAGATATGGGCCATGGACGATCTCGACCACCGACTGATTGCACTGCTGCGGACAAACGCGCGCGCCTCCTTGTCCCAACTCGCCAAGGCGCTCGGCGTCTCGCGCGGGACGGTCCAGAACCGCCTCGATAAGCTGATCGCGTCCGACGTGATCCTGGGCTTTACGGTTCGGCTGAAAAATCCCGCCGCATCCGATCGAATCCGGGCGATCATGATGGTCGAAGTCTCCGGCAAGAATTCCCGCCGCGTCGCTCAGGCGCTGCGCGGACTCCCGCAGATCCACACGCTTTACAGCACCAACGGGCCCTTCGACCTCATCGCGGAAATCGAATGCGCCAATCTCGAAGAATTCGATCGGGTGTTGTCGGGCGTGAGGATGATCGAGGGGATCGCCAGAAGCGAGACGAGCCTGCTGCTTGCGCCGGCATGAACGCGCTCCGGCGCGGTTTACGCCCTCCTCGCGCGCGCAAGCGCGGCGCGTCGAGGCGAACCATTCGATATTGTTTCAGAAAAGCGCCGGCGCCGCCTTGGCGTCCGTTGGAAACAGCTTATCGTCCCCTTCCACTGCGCGGGGCAAACAGACGCGCGCGATCAGCCCGTTGGGCTCCCGATCGAGCAGCGACACGGATCCGCCGTGGTTCTCGACGAGCGAGCGCACAATCGATAAGCCGAGTCCAAATCCGCTGTGCTCGTCAAGCGTTCGTCCCGGCTGACCGCGAACGAAGGGCTCGAATGCAGTGTTCTTGCCCTCTGCTGACATTCCCGGTCCGTCGTCAACGACGTCGACCTCGATGAGCGCTCCCGGGCCTTCCGCGATATAGATGTCCACAGTCTTCGCGTGATGCGTCGCGTTTTCGACGAGATTGGTGAAAATGCGTTGCACGTCGCTAAGCGATCCGAAGACCATTTGGTGACCGTCGCCATGGTAGGTCACATGGTGCCCAAGGTCGCAGAACTCGTCGGCGACAGTTTGCAGAACGCTGTCGAGATCGACCAGGGAACAGTCGGACTTGTCGTCTCCCTCGGCGCGCAAATACTGCAGGTTCTTGAACAGCATTGCGTCCATGAGATCGACGTCGCGCATCATCCGCTGCTGAAGGCTTTGATCTGACACAAATTCCGTTTTCAGCTTCAAGCGCGTGATGATCGTTCGCAAGTCATGGCTGACGGCGGCAAGCACATGAGCGCGCGCGGCGATCATTTTGCTGATGCGCGCCTGCATGCGATTGAGCGAGCGGGTCAATTCGCGAACTTCCTGGGGACCTCGCTCCGGGAGCTGCGCTTTCGTATCGACGTCGTTCGGAATCTGCTCAGCATATTTCGCGAGTCGTCGCAGCGGCGCCATGATCGCGTTCAACGCCCAGAACACGAAGATCCCGGTGAATATGATAAAGGACAGGGCCGTTCGCGCTCCTTGAGTCAGGATGAACGGTTCGTCATCGGCATGTTGCCAAAGCCATCGCCATATCGAACCGGGAGATTTTTGATGCTCGGCGATTGAGACCGTCGCATAGCCGCCTTTATGCAATTCGACGGCGAGCACGCCGTAATCTCCGGGCGCCGAACTTTCGACCTCGAACACGTCCGCGCCGCCCCACAACAGCGAGTCGATGTGGCGAATTTCGTTTTCAAAGGCGAGATCGCCGCCGCCCGTCGAAGACGTCGCCGCCGCAGGGCGCGACTCCTGGATCTCGATGCTGGCGTAGGGAACGGCGTGAGAAAGTGCTGAAATGACATTGGCTCTCTCCGAGAGCGGGGCGACGTCCAAAGCGAGGATGATGCTCGCGATGAAGTCTCCTTGGTCGACGATATGCCGCCTGCCGAACACATGGAACATGCCGATGACGATGGTCTGGAACGCCACGATCGACACGAAAATAAGCAGCGTGATTTGCACGGCCAGCTTGTTGAGCCGGAAACGCCAGGGAAGGCGAGTAGGGTTCATGCGCGCGCCACATGAGTGGAGAAAATATAGCCCTCGGAGCGAACCGTCTGGATGAACGCGGGCTTTTTTGGATCCGCTTCTATCTTCTGTCGAAGCCGGCTGATCAGCACGTCGATGCTGCGCTCGAAGGGTCCTGTCGTCGGGCCATGCGTCATGTTGATCAGTTGCTCGCGCGTCAACACCCGATGGGGATTTTCGCACAAAGCATGCAACAGATCGAATTCGGCGCCGGTCATGGCCACCTTTATGCCGCACGGCGCGACGACCTCTCGAGCCAGCACATCGACGCGCCAGCCCGAAAAAAGATACGCGTGCCGTAAGGCCCGCCCGTCGACGGCGTCCGGGTTTTCAATTCGTCTCAGCACGGCCCGGATGCGCGCCAGCAGCTCGCGCGAATTGAAAGGCTTGACGATGTAATCGTCGGCCCCGAGCTCGAGACCCAATATTTTGTCGATGTCCGCCGACTGCGCCGTCAGCATGATTATTGGGATGCGTCTTTCGGATCGCACCCGCCGGCAGATCGACAAGCCGTCTTCGCCGGGAAGATTAAGATCGAGGATCAGCAGGTCATAGGCTCCGGCGCTGAATGCAGCGTCCATTGCCTGGGCGTTTGCGGCCACCTTTGTCTGAATATCGTGCGCTGCGAGATAGAGCGAGATGAACTCGCCGATTTCGGCGTCATCCTCCACGATCAGAATTGAAGTGGGAGCGGTCAAAGGAGGCGCAATCGCTTTCGTTGGAGCTCGCCGGAACCTAATCATGCAATGTTTCTAGAGTGTTTCCACCACAAAAAAGCCTCCGCCCCGCGACGGTTCAGTAACTCTCGTCTGATCTTGTCGGAATTGGGAAAAGAATCAGAAACAATCTCTGTGGTCTGAAAAACTGGAGAAACACCACGGCCGCTGGCCTGTCCTATGTTGCGGCCGCGCTAACCGGTTAGCGCCAAGGTTTCGACTGAGCGCGATGGCAAGGACACCATATGAAAAGCAAGGCTCAGGCTGTCACCCACGTGGAAGCGGTCGCGGCAGAGGCGAGCGCCTCTCGGCGCCTCAGCTCGTCGTCGCAAGAATGGCTGGGCAAGGACCAAGGCGGACCCGCCGTGGATGAGAATCGCTTAAAATTCGCAGGGACGATTCCAACCCGGTTCACGCCGAAGACCGGTCTCGCCGGATTGGCAGAAAATTGGCGCGCCGACCTTCTGTCCGGCTTTCTGGTCTTTCTTATCGCGCTGCCGCTATGCCTTGGCATTTCGATGGCGTCGGGTTTTCCGCCTCAGGCGGGCATCATCACCGCCGTCGTGGGCGGCCTGCTGGTGTCACGAATCAATGGCTCTTTCGTCACCATCACCGGCCCAGCGGCGGGCCTCATCGTGGTCATTCTGGACTCGGTGCAGGCGCTCGGCGGCGGCGACGCCAAAGCCGGCTACCACTACACCTTGGCGGCGATTGTATGCGCCAGCGTCATTCAGATGCTGATGGGCATCATGAAAGCCGGCAAGATGAGCGCCTTCTTTCCATCCTCGGCCGTGCATGGCATGTTGGCGGCGATCGGCATCATCATTATGGCCAAGCAGATTCACGTCATGCTCGGCGTGAAGCCGGATGCGCAGACGCTGTTTGAGACGATTGGCGCCATCCCCGCTAGCCTTCGCGACATGAATCCGGAGGTCGCCATTATTGGCGGCATTGGGCTTTTGATCCTGATCGCCTGGTCCCTGGTGAAGAGTCGCCGTCTAAGAATGATCCCGGCGCCGCTCGTCGTCGTGATCATCGGCATGGCGCTCGCGCAATATTACGATCTCGACGATGAACATATCTATCTGTTCCTACCGGACTATGCGTTTCTACCGCATCACGAATTCACGATCGGTCCGAAATTCCTTGTCTCGATTCCGCAGAACTTCCTGTCCGGCTTCGCCTTCCCGGATTTCTCGCTGATCGGCTCCCGCATGTTCTGGCAGCAAGTCTTTGCCATCTGTCTCGTTGGCAGCCTGGAGAGCCTGCTCAGCTCGGCGGCGGTCGATAAGCTCGATCCCTATAAGCGCACATCAGATCTCAACCGCGACGTCGCGGCCGTCGGCTTCGGCAACATCATCTGCGGCATGATTGGCGGTCTGCCGATGATCGCAGAAATCGTCCGCAGCTCCGCCAATGTGAATAATGGCGCGCGCACGGGGTGGGCGAATTTCTTCCACGGGTTGTTCCTGCTGACCTTCGTCGCACTCTTTCCGAGGGTCATTCACGAGATTCCGCTTGCCTCGCTGGCGGCGCTGCTGGTGTTCACCGGCTACCGACTTGCGTCGCCGCTCGAATTCAAGAAGACGCTGGCGATCGGCTGGGACCAGCTCGCTGTTTTCGTGATTACCATCATCGGCGTGCTGGCGACTGATCTCTTGATCGGCGTCGCCATCGGCATCGCCGCCGAGTTCCTGTTCCACTTCTGGCGCAGCGTCAATTGGGGACAGGTCTTCAAGTTGCATCGCGACGTCGTGGAGCGCGCGCCGGGCGTATATCAGGTCACGATCGGCGGCGCGGCCTTTTTCGCCAATTATCTTGCGCTCAAGGGCGATCTCGCTAAAATTCCCAGCGGCAAGACCGTTGTCTTTGATCTCTCTGAGTCCTGGTGCGTCGATCATACGGTGATGGAGAACCTTCATCACTTTTGCGATGACTATGAAGCAAACGGCGGCCACGCAGAGATTCGCGGACTGGATCAACACGTCGCGACGTCAAAGCATCCCCTCGCCCCGCGCAGGCGCAGCGTCTAGTTTGTAAAGTTCACGCAAAGCGCAACCGACGACCGTCGCGTCGATTCGAAGGTGACACCTATGCCGCTCTACCTGGCGCTGACCTGTGTCAGCGCCCTGCTCACCGTCAGCATCTACGCCATCGTCGACAGGCGGAACCACGACGTCAGCCGAAACGTCTACCGCCTTTGCACCGGCCTCTGCGGCGTCCTCTTCCTCGCCGCGGTCATGCCACGGGGCGCTCATGTCGTTTCGACGACTTTGCCGCTCGGACTGCCGTGGATCGGCATGCATTTTCGCATCGACGTCCTGACCGCGTTTTTTCTCGCCGTCGTCAATCTGGGCGGCGTGGCGGCAAGCGCTTATGCGATCGGCTATGGCGCGCATGAGAAGGAGCCGATGCGCGTGCTGCCGTTCTATCCAGTCTTTCTCGCTGGCATGAACCTGGTCGTGCTGGCCGACGACGCCTTCACCTTTCTCGTCGCTTGGGAATTCATGTCGCTTACCTCATGGGCGCTCGTGCTGACGCACCATCATGAGGAGGAGAACAGGCGCGCCGGTTTCGTCTATTTGTTAATGGCGAGCTTCGGCGGTTTTGCGCTGTTGATGGCGTTTGGCGTTCTCGGGGGCGTGGGCGGCGCCTACGACTTCGCCTCGATTCGCGAGTCGACCAAGGAGGGATGGAAGACGGGCCTCGTCCTGGCCCTCGCGTTAGTCGGAATGGGATCAAAAGCCGGACTCGCGCCCTTGCATATCTGGCTGCCGCTCGCCCACCCGGCGGCGCCGAGCCATGTCTCGGCGCTGATGAGCGGCGTCATGACCAAGGTCGCCGTCTACGGCTTCATTCGCGTCGTGTTCGATTTGCTCGGGCCGCCGGCTTTCTGGTGGTCGGTCGAGCCGATGACCTTTGGCGCAGCGAGCGCCCTCATCGGCGTTCTCTTCGCGACGATACAGAGCGATCTGAAGAAGCTGCTCGCCTACAGCACCATCGAAAATATCGGCATCATCTTCATCGCGCTCGGCCTTGCCTTGGCGTTCAAGGCCAATGGCATGGCGCTGCCGGCCGCGCTCGCCTTCACGGCGGCGCTCTTTCACGTTTTCAATCATTCGCTGTTCAAGAGCCTGCTGTTCTTTGGCGCCGGCGCGGTATTGCACGGAAGCGGCGAGAGAAGCATCGAGCGGCTCGGCGGTCTTATTCACGCCATGCCGAAAACGGCAATCCTTTTTCTCGGCGGCTGCGTCGCCATCGCCGCCCTGCCGCCGCTGAACGGTTTCGTCTCGGAATGGCTGGTTTTTCAGGCGATCCTGCTGAGCCCGGCGCTGCCGCAATGGACCGTGAAGCTCCTCGTGCCGGCGGTCGGCGTGGCGCTGGCGCTGAGCGCGGCGCTCGGCGCGGGCTGTTACATACGCGCCTATGGCGTCGCCTTTCTGGGGCGCCCCCGCAGCGAAGCGGCGCGCGCGGCGCACGACCCGGATCGCTGGTCGCTCGCGGCCATGGCGGTTTTGCTGACGCTGTGCCTCATGGCCGGTCTGCTGCCGAGCCTCCTCATCGACACAATCTCACCCGTGGCGAAAGATTTTGTCGGCGGCCGCATGCCGACGCAGGCCGAACTCTCCTGGCTCTCGATCGCGCCGATCGCCGAAAGCCGAAGTTCCTATAATGGGCTTCTGGTCTTTTTGTTCATTCTCTTCTCTGCATATTCGGCGCGATGGGTCATCCACAAATTTGGCTCGGCGCGGTCGCGGCGCGCGCCGGCCTGGGACTGTGGCTACATCGAAACCAGCCCCATGACGCAATACACTGGCAGCAGCTTCGCGCAGCCGATCCGGCGCACCCTTGGCGCCATCGCCTTTTCGGTGCGGGAGCGCCTCGACATGCCGGCGCCGGGCGATACGCGGGCCGCGCGCTTGAGCGTCGACATCAAGGATCGGATCTTCGACTATCTCTATGCGCCCCTCACGCGGGCGGTTGAGTCCTGCGCCGCTGGGCTGAACATCCTCAGTCTCCTGACGATCCAGGAATATCTCGCGCTCGTTTTCGCGGCGCTCGTCTTCCTCCTGGTCCTGGTGGCGATATGACGCTTCTTTTCAACATCCTGGCGCAAGGCGTCCAAATGCTTTTGGTGCTTGCGCTGGCTCCGCTGCTCATCGGCTTTGTTCGAAAGCTGAAGGCGCGCCTCTTGCGCCGCAAAGGACCGCCGATCATTCAACCCTGGCTCGATCTCATTCGGCTGCTGCGCAAGGAGGTCGTCCTCGCAGAAAATGCGTCGTGGCTGTATCGCGTGGCGCCCTATCTGATCTTTGCGATGATCTGGGTCGCCGCATCGCTGGTGCCGACCTTCGCCACGGGATTGACGTTCAGCTGGTCGGCCGATCTCATCGCCATCATCGCCCTGCTCGGCAGCGCCCGTTTTTTCCTTGCGCTCGCGGGCATGGACATTGGAACGAGTTTTGGCGGCATCGGTTCGAGCCGCGAGGCGATGTTCGGCTCGCTCGCCGAGCCGGCGATGATGATGATCGTCTTCACCGTCTCCTTCGTCGCCGGAACGACGCAGCTCTCTGAAATTGCGGCCTATATGGTCGCGAATATGGAATTGCGCGCCTCCGTCGGCATGGCGCTCGTCGCGCTGCTCATCGTCGCCATCGCAGAGAATGGACGGATTCCCGTCGATAATCCGGCCACTCACCTCGAGCTGACGATGGTGCATGAGGCGATGGTTCTCGAATATTCCGGGCGCTATCTCGCGCTCATTGAACTCGCCTCCGCGCTCAAGCTGCTCCTTTATCTCTCGCTCATCGCCTGCGTCTTTTTCCCCGTTGGGCTCGCCTCGCATGATGCGGGCGCGGAGGCGATGATGATCGGCCTTTGCGCTTACATCCTGAAGCTGGCGATCGGCGGCGGCGCGCTCGCGCTGTTTGAGACAACCACAGCCAAGATGCGCATCTTCCGCGTTCCCGACTTTCTCGGCGCGGGGCTGATGCTTGGCCTCCTCGCGACGCTGCTCGTTTTCGTGACACGGAGCCTCTGATGGAGCTTTTGACAATCGACATCGCCCATGTGCTGGCGGGCGCGCTCCTGCTGACGAGCTTCATGCTACTGTATCAGGACCGACTGTCGGGGCTGATCAATATCTACACGCTGCACGCCGTCATTCTGTCGCTGTCGGTCGCCTGGCAGGCCTATTACCAGGACGCGCCGCACCTCTATTTCACGGCTTGCATCGCGGCGATCTTCAAGGCGCTGATCATTCCCTTCAGCCTTCGCCGCATCATCAAGCGTTTGCGCATCCACCGCACCGTCGAGGTCGTTGGCGGCGTCGGCATAACCATGCTCATCGGCATATTTCTCGTGGCGCTGTCGCTCGTCGTCATGCTGCCGGCGACCGCCTCCGCCGATCCGCTGTCACGCGAGGACATCGCATTCGCCTTGGCGATCGTGCTGCTGGGACTGCTGATGATGGTGACGCGACGCAACGTCGTGAGCCAGATTATCGGCTTCATGTCGCTGGAAAATGGTCTGGTATTGGCTGCGGCAGGAGCGAACGGCATGCCGCTCGTCGTCGAGATCAGCGTCGCCTTTTCCATTCTCATCGCCTTCATCGTGATCGGCATCTTCCTGTTCCGCATCCGCGAGCGATTCGACAACGTCGACCTTTCTGAACTCGATCGCGTGCGCGGAGGACGTTCATGAGTTCCGATCTATTGCTGGTCTCGAACGCGCTTGTGGGCATTCCCGCCGTCGCGGCCATTGCCGTTGCGCTTGAGCCGGCCTACCGACGCTCGGCGATCATCAACCTCTGCGCCTCCGGCGCGACGTTTCTCTTTGCGCTTGTGCTTCTCGTCGTCGAGCCCGAAAGCGGCGGCTATCTCTTTGTCGACGACCTCAACATCGTTTTTGTTGTGCTCTCGACCTTCATCGGCTTCACCACGAGCGTCTATAGCGCGAGCTATATCGACCATGAGATGGAAACTGGCCGGCTGACCACGAGAAACGTCCGCTTCTATCACGCGATGTATCAGTCGCTGATGTGCGCCATGAATCTGGCGCTGCTCGCCAGCAACATCGGCCTCATGTGGGTCGCGGTCGAAGTTGCGACCCTGACAACCGTGTTGATGGTCGGCATGTACCGCACGCCGCACGCTCTCGAAGCCGCTTGGAAATATTTCATCCTCGGCAGCGTCGGGATCGCGCTGGCGCTCTTTGGCACGATCCTCATTTACATGGCGGCCGAGCCGGTTCTGGGACAGGGCTATGACGCCATGGTCTGGAAGACGCTCATGCAGCAGGCGCCGCAGTTCAATCCGCGGATGCTCAATGTCGCCTTCGTGTTTCTGATGCTCGGCTACGGCACCAAGGTCGGCCTGGCGCCGATGCACGCCTGGCTTCCGGATGCGCATGCGGAAGGCCCGACGCCGATCTCGGCGGTCTTGTCCGGGCTCCTGCTCAATGTCGCGCTTTACGCGGTGCTGCGGTTCAAGATGCTGCTGACGGCCAATGCCGCGGCGATTACGCCAGGCCCGCTGATGATCACGCTCGGCCTTGCCTCGCTCATCATGGCGGCCATCATGCTTTACCGCCGTGGCGACATCAAGCGGCTGTTCGCCTACTCCTCCATCGAGCACATGGGCATTATCGCCTTCGCTTTCGGCATGGGCGGACCGCTCGCCAACTTCGCCGGTCTGCTGCACATGACGATGCACAGCCTGACGAAGTCCGCGATCTTCTTCTCGGTCGGCCACATCGCGCAGGTCAAGGGCACGCAAAGAATCGCCGACATCAGAGGACTGACGCAGAGCCAGCCGGCGCTCGGCTGGTCCCTCGTCGCCGGCGTCGTCGCCATCATCGGCCTGCCGCCGCTTGGCATTTTCATGAGCGAATTTCTCGTCGTGAGTTCGACCTTCGCGCGCCAGCCGCTCCTCGCTATTCCGCTCGTTTTCGGCCTTCTGCTGGCTTTCGGCGCCTTGCTATTGCGGCTCACCGGGATGGCGTTCGGCGAGCCAAGCAGCGACAAGGGCGAGGTACGGGCTTCGATGTGGCCTGTCTACGCGCATCTGTCGCTTGTGCTGCTGGCGGGCATCTATCTTCCCTCTCACGTCGTGACCTGGTTCCAGAACGTCGCGCGACTGTTAGGCTGAGCTCGAAGGATGAAAAGATGAACTTCGCCAGCAAACAGAAACCGGCCCAGCCGTCGCCGCCGACGTGTCTGCCCTGGCCGCGTGAGATCGTCGACAGAGCCGGTTGGCTCGCTTTCGCCGAAAGTCTTGCGAAGGGCGAGCGCGAGCTCCTCAGCCTCTGGGGCGAAAGTTCCAACGTTCACATGGCGGTGCTCGAAGAGCGCGAGCCGCGCCTGCGCATCATCACCTTGGACTGCCCCAAGGGCTCCTTTCCATCAGTCGGGCGATTGCATCCGCCGGCGTTGAGGCTCGAACGCGCGATCCGCGATCTTTATGGCCTCAGAGCCGAAAATGCGCCCGACGAGCGGCCCTGGCTCGATCATGGCCGTTGGGGCGTGCGTCATCCTTGCAACGACCCCGAAAAGATCGACTCCGCCAGTGACAGCTACGCGTTCCTTCCCGCAGAAGGCGAACCGCTCCACCAGATACCGGTCGGACCCGTGCACGCCGGCATTATCGAGCCGGGTCATTTTCGTTTCTCGGCCAATGGCGAAACCGTCGTGCGGCTTGAGGAGCGATTTGGCTTCGTGCACAAGGGCGTCGATCAACTGATGGCCGGCGCCTCGATCGAGCGCGCCGCGCGTCTCGCGGCGCGCGTGTCCGGCGACAGCACGGTCGCCTATAGCCTCGCCTTTTCGCAGGCGATCGAAGCGGCGTTCGACGTCAATGTTCCGCCGCGCGCGACATATCTGCGCGCGCTGATGGCTGAACTCGAACGGCTCGCCAATCATTTCGGCGATATCGGCGCTATCTGTAACGACGCGGCCTTCGCATTGATGCATGCGCAGTGCAGCATCGTCCGCGAACGCATCTTGAGAGAAGCGGCAAATTGCTTCGGACACCGCCTGATGATGGATCGCATCGCGCCGGGAGGCGTTGTCGTCGATTTGGCGCAAGAGAAGGTCACGGCGCTGTTCACGCTGATCGAGTGGATCGAACTCATGACTCCGCGGCTGATCGCGCTCTTCGGCGACACGACGTCGCTGCAGGATCGGACCGTCGGAACTGGCGTCGTCAGTGAGGCCCTCGCAAAGCAATATGCGTGCGGGGGCTATATCGGACGCGCCTCCGGCCGGACATTCGACGCGCGCAAGGCGATGGGTTACGCCCCCTATCCGCAGCTGACGTTCGAGATCGGCGCCGCGACGGGAGGCGACGTCGACGCGCGCGTCTGGGTCCGGTTCGATGAAATCAGAGCCTCGCTGCGAATCGTCAGACAGATTCTCGACGAAGCGCCGGAGGGTCCGATCATCGCCGCATGGGCGCTGCCGGAAGACTGGACGCGCGAAGGCGCCGCGCTTGTCGAAGGATTCCGCGGCGATATATTTGTCTGGCTGCGCATTCGCGCTGACGGCGTGGTGCAGCGCTGTCATTTGCGCGATCCGTCCTGGTTCCAGTGGCCGCTGCTCGAAGCGGCGATCAAGGACAACATCGTCGCCGACTTCCCCCTGTGCAACAAATCCTTCAACTGTTCCTACTCGGGGCATGATCTCTAGGACACGCGCGCGATGCAGAAATTCTTGCTTCAGGGCCTGCTCCGCCGCGCTCTGACCGAACAGGCCCCCATTCCGAATCCTGCGTCGCTCGCGGAACTTGGCTACACGCTGGGGCGCACCGCGCGCCAAAAACTGGGTCGCAGTCTGTCGATCCGCGAAGTCGACGCGGGCTCCTGCAATGGCTGCGAGCTGGAGATCCACGCGCTCAACAACGCCTATTACGATCTCGAGAGATTCGGCCTGCGCTTCGTGGCGTCGCCGCGTCACGCCGACGTCTTGCTCGTCACCGGACCGGTGACGAAAAACATGCGCGAAGCGCTCGAGCGAACCTATGCTGCGACGCCGGATCCAAAATGGGTGATCGCGGTCGGCGACTGCGCCTTTGACGGCGGCGTTTATTGCGAAAGCTACGCATGCGTCGGCGCCGTCGCGAAAGTCGTCCCCGTCGATCTTCATATACGCGGCTGTCCGCCTGATCCGACGACTCTGCTCAAAGGATTGATCGCCTTTGTTGAAACGATGAGCTGAAACGACTCAGCTTCGAATGTGGCGATGCGCCGTCGCCCGGCCGATTCTCGAAATGCGCGAGCAATATTTCCTCGCCAGAGAAAAACTCGGGAAAAACCTACGTACGAAAACTTGGCTAGAACGAGAGCGCGCTTCGCATATGCGAGTCGCGGCGTTCAACGCGATGAACTTGCTGTCTTGAAGCCCGGCAAAGCGCTCGCCGCTCACGTGAATGAAGACGCAAGCGAGGCTAGTCATGAATCTCCCAGGCTGGAAGCATGTCGCGGCAAGCGGGCTTGTCGCGGTTCTCTCGACAACGGCGGCGCATGCCGCCTCAAGCGACGCGATTGAAGCGAGGCTGCGAGCGCTGGAGGCGGAGATCGCAAAGCTGCGGCGAGAGGCTCGCCAGGCCAAAGAGGACGCCCAGCAGGCGACTCAGTCCGCTCAACGAAGCGCGGCGAAAGCCGAAGCGGCGCACGCCGCGACGTCGCTCATGCCGCCGGTTTTCGTCGCGTTCAAAAACGGCCTGTTCGTCGAGAGCGCGGACAAGGCTTATAATTTCAAAATCGGCGGGCGCATGCAGTTCGATGGCGGCGGCGCGGCGCAGCCGCTCAACGGCTGGTCAGCCCAGGCCGGCGTTCGCCAGGTGCGTCTCGAAGTGGAGGGCAAGGCTGCAAAATACTGGTTCTACAAACTGCAATATGATTTCGCCGGCTCGCAATATGGCGCGCCTTTCAATGCGCCAGTTCAGGGAGGCATTCGCGACTTCTATCTTGGTCTGCAGCATCCCATTCTCGCGCTGCTATTCACGAAGGAGCCAGCCTTCATCCATATCGGCAGCTATTTCGAACCCTTCAGCCTCGAATTCACCGCGTCCTCGCGATTCCGCGACTTCATCGAACGCGCCATGGCGGTCGAAGCCATTGCGCCGAGCCGCCACCTTGGCGCGGCGATCGGCGCCTATGGCGACAATTGGACCGCCAAGGGCGGCATCTTCACCACGAGCTTCGAAGATTTGAACACAAACCCCGCAGTCGGCGCGCCGCCGTTGTTGGGGATTCCGGCGAGGGCGGGTTGGGTCCCAACAGGCGGCGGTCAATATTTCGATCTGACCGGTCGATTGACCTACGCCCCGATCATGACCGAGCATGATCTCCTGCATGTCGGCGTCTCGGGCCGCTATCACCAGCCCAACAGCGCGACGGGATTGTCGGACGATCGCGTGTTGCGCATCGGCAACCGCATTCGCTCGGAAGCCTATATCCTCAATCAGGGGCTGCTCGGCACGCCGGATCTTTCATGCGGCTCCGTCGCTCTGCCGGGATGGACGTCTGCCGCCGCGGCGCATTGCGTCAATAGCGTTGAGGCCTTTGGCGTCGAGCTCTCCGCGGCGCATGGGCCGTTGTCGCTGCAGGCCGAATATCTGGGGCAGCAAGTCAATCGCAACACGACCAATATCGCGCTCGCGCGCCTCGCAGGCGCGTTCGCGCCGGGCGGCGCCTCGCATTATTTCAGCGGCTTTTACCTCTACGGGCAATGGTACCTGACCGGCGAGGAGCGCGCCGCCGCATATGACGTGACGAACAAACTCGGCGCGAACTTCAATCAGATCACGATCAAGCATCCGATGAGCGCGGGCGGCTTTGGCGCACTTGGGGTCGCCGCGCGCTATAGCGCGCTCAATCTCAACAGCGGACCCTATAGCGGCTCAAGCCTCTACAACATGCTCGCCTATACGACGCTCATCGCGCCCAATCCCGCGGCCGCGTCTTATATCGGCAACGCTGGCGTGGTCGGCGGTCGCCAGCAAAACGTCACACTGGGACTCAATTGGTATCCTGACAATGGATTCCACTTTCAGTTCAACTGGGTCCATGTGCTGCAGGCCTCTGCGCCGCTCAATGATTACGCCTTATTCACAACCGGCGTTCCGACGCGGCAAGGCCCCTATGTCAACGGCGCCCATCCCGATCTCTTCGAGGCGCGCGCGCAGGTCTATTGGTAGGCGATCCGCGAACGAGCGAAATGACTCTTTGGTCCGCAAAAGGAACAGGCGCTCAAGCTACCCGGCCCATCGTCGCTTTCGAGGGTCCAATGCGCTTCATTGTTCGAAAGCCCATATCCGGCTCCAATCGCTTTTCATGCTGATGACGAACCAACCTTGCCGCTTCGCCTCGTCATGCAAAGACTGAGGAAAAGTCCCAATTTTCGTATCGGGCAATCCGAGCGCCGGACCATAGGCGTATTCGCGCTGAGCGTCGTCGTGCAAAACCAACATTCCAAATCGCGCGCCGTCCCCCGACGTCGTATATTCAAGCATCTGCCGGTCGCCCGTTGAGTTCCCGAATGCGGCGCGCGGCCGACGACCGATCATCAAATGGATGGCCTCCGGCTTGCCGACTCCGACGTCGCTGAGCAGCGTTTCGGGGCTCTCGATCAGAACGGGACGCCCGCGCTTGTCATAACGATAGCTTACGCTCTCCAGAGTTCCGACAACCTGCTCGGGCGGAACGCCATAGGTCTGCTCTGCATAGACTCGCACGAAATCTTGCCCGCCGCCGGTGACGATGTAGGTCTTGTAGCCGTTGGCGCGCAGATGCTTCATCAGCTCGAGCATCGGCAGATACGTCAGTTCGGTGTAGCGGCGCCCCCAGCGCGGGTGTCTCGCTGTCTCGAGCCATTTCGCCGCGTCGGCTCTAAACTGTTCTACGCTCATGCCGCTGAGCGGCGCGGACATGATCTTGATGAGGTCCTTCGTCGAGAGCTTCGATATCGCCTCCATGTTGCGTGAGAGCGCCGTCTTGAAGGGTTCGATCTTCGCTAGCGCCGGTTTCGCCTTTACGACGGCGGGCAGGCGATCCAGACAATACATCAACTGCGGATATATCGGATGGGACGCCCAAAGCGTGCCATCCTGATCGAAGACCGCGATGCGCTCCTCGGGCGGGGCGAATTTCGTGCTGGATGGATCGGTCGTCGCTCGAATGAATTCGACGATTGCATGTTTGGTCGGACCTTCGTTCCATGACGGAAGCGGATCGCTTCCCGCCCTGACAGACGCTCCCGCCAACAGGAATGCTGTGGCCATCACAGCGATCAGGAAGCCCAGTCTAACCAGCGCTTTCATCATTCCTCCCCGATAAGCCGAAAGTCGTCCAAAGAGCGCTCTCGCGACGTCGCATGTCCGCGCTAACCAATGGTTGGCGATAGACGATGGGCGGGGCCATTTACAAGCGATTTGCGTGGTCGATTGTGCTCGTCACTCCCAACGCGAAACATGAAGCGCCTTCGAGCGGGGCGTCGCGTCTTTTGGAGCAGCTGCTTCGCCCCGAAGCTCTATTGAGAGCCATAGGCGCCGCGACAAATTTGCAACGCTCGGCGCAATTCGTCGATGAAAGACGCGAGAAGATCGGAACAGAGCTTGATTTCATTCGTTGTTAGGATGACGCTCCTAAATAGGTTGTTCAGTGGTCCGTCTCTTAAAGAAGGAGATTTCCAATGACCGCCAGGAAGCTTCAGCGAAGGCGAAGCGCGATCAGATCGCTTCTCCAGAACCTCGAAACGCGTCCATTCTGCGAAGATCATTTGCCGCACTCCGGCGGATGGCTGAGCCAGCCTCGGCCGAAGCTGGCGCGCGGCTCGTCCAGCGTCGGCGGTCAAAGCGATCGCCGATAGATATTTGCCGCCGCGCCTGTGAGCGCCTCGCCGCGCCAGCATTGGACGCGGACAGCATTCCGCAATCGCACGCCCCGACCGTGGATGTAACGGCGGGGCGTTCTGCATAGAGCGGCAAAGGTCGCATGCAGCGTTGATCGAGGCTCCTTAGAGGCGGTAGCAGCTCTTGCTGCGGCGTTACTTTTTGGCTCGGGGGGATTCCGGCGCCGCCAGCACATTTTCAATCGGGCAGTCGAAGTCCCAGACGACGCCTGCGCTGTCGTATTGGAGCCTTGCATCCCCTCTCAGGTTCAGTCTGATCATGTCACGAATGACGGTGGACCCGAAGCCCTGACGCGCCGGCGGAACGACCGTGGGACCCTCCGTCTCACGCCAGCGCATCGTGAAGCGCCGGCCTTCGCCATCGTGCTCGCGGACGCCCCATTCGATGTCGACGCGGCCATCCGAGTTGGACAGAGCGCCATATTTGACGGCGTTGGTCGCCAGCTCATGCAGCGCCATGCTGAAAGATTGCGACGCCGGGGCCGAGATGATCAGCGACGGGCCTTTTAGCCCGATGCGATCGTCGATCAAATCCTCCAGATGAGCGAGCTGCGAGCGCACGAGATCGCTTAGCGGGACGCCTTGCCAATCGCTGGCGACCAGCAGGTCCTGGTTCGCGGCGAGAGACAATATGCGCTCTTGAAACGTCTGCTCGAAGTCGCGTCCTGGATTGCCCGCGGTCGCCCGTGCGATGGCCAGCACGATGCTCAACATGTTTTTCGAGCGGTGATTGAGCTCACGCATGAGCAGAGCGCGCTGTTCCTCCGCGCGCACGCGCTCCGTCACGTCCCTCGACAGCACGGCGACTCTTGGGCTTTCCGCTTCCTCGACGCGGAAGACAAAGGCGTCGTAGATCTTGCCAAGCGTTCGCGCTCTGCGGACGACGCGTTCGGCGTTCCCGGACGCCGCGACTCTGCCGATCGTATCGATCCAGTCCTTTTCCAGGCTGGGCACGAGCTCGCGACCGGTCCGCCCTTCAACTTTCTTCAGCCCGGTAATTGCCTCAAACGCCGGATTGACTTCGAGGAAGCGGTAGTCGACCGCATGACATTCCTCGTCATAGAGCGGCTCGACCACCGTGAAGCTTTCGTCAATGGATTCGAACAGCAGGCGATACCGCGACTCGCTGTTGCGCAGCGCCTCCTCCGCGCGCGCCCGCTCGATCGCCGACCACGTTCGCTCGGCGACATCTTCCGCGACCGCCGCCTCGGCGGCGCTCCACGTCCGCGGTAGCCGCGCGTGAGCGGTAATCACCGCGACAAGCCGGTCGTCCTTGATCAGCGGCGCGGCCAGCAAAGCGGAGATCGAACGGCTTGCGAATGACCTTAGGGTCTCAGGCGCCGCCGTGCGCGGATCGTTGCGGACGTCGCTGACGACGATTGTTCTGCCGCGCTTAAGGTCAGCAACCAGGCCCTCTCCCCAACTCTCGAGACGATGGCGCCCGACGTTGCTCGGCGTCGCGCCGTCGTTCCAGTCGAGCTGAACAGTTGCATATTCACCGGCTTCGTCGATCTCCGCATAGGCCGCCTGGTTGGCCGCAAGACGCCGGCCCAGGACCCCGCTGGCCGCCGCCTGAATCGCCGCGGGATCCGCCAACGGGCGCAAACGGTCATTCAGATCGATGAGGAGATTTTGCCGAGCCTCCCGGTCCCGACGGTTCACCTCGCACGTCTGCAGCTCCATCGTGTCGCGTATGGCGAGAAGGGTCAGGTTAAGGTGATCGAGCTGACGGCCGTTCACCAGCATCACCCGAGGACCGAGGCCTTGGAACAGGTGCTCGATCTGGTAGTCGTGGAAACTCTGGCGGGCAGGGAGAATGTCCTCAAGCAGCTGTCGCAACTCCGGTGTGTCCCACTGGCCTTCGCCCAGCTCGTAAATGGGACGCCCTTCCGTCTCCTTGGGATCACCCCCGAAGATTCGATAGAAGGCCGGATTTGCCGAGTAAACGGTGAGGTCCCCGTGGAGAACCAATAGCGCTTCATGCACGCTGTCGATCAGTTGCTCGGAAAATTCGATCCGGCCTTCGAGTTCATGACGAAGCCGCTCACACTCGCTCTCGTCGGATATCCCGAGCAGGATCCATTCTTTTTCATCCGGACTGCGGATGCGCTTGGCGCTCAGCCGCAGGATGCGCCGGCCGATCTGCTCGAAGTCATGTTCGACGCGGCAATCCTTGATCGTACTGTTTGGCTCAACGATTTGCTCTAGCAGCCGGCGCAGCTCCGGAATGTCCCATTGCCCGTGGCAAATCTCATAAACCGGCCGGCCGACTGTCTCCTCGCGCGTTACCTGAAACTGGCTCAGAAACGCCTTATTGGCGACCTCGACCGTGAGCTGTGGATCGAGCGCCAGAAGTGGCAGGCCCACGGTCTCCAGGATTGATCTCGAAGAGGCGGAAATGTCCGTCTCAATTGACATGCCGACCTAGCTCGAGGCGACTATCGCCCTCGCGAAAGGTAAGGCGTTTTGCCGCGAGAGAAACCCCGAGGCGCGAAAAGCATGCGGGCTAAGGGATCGTCTGGCGAATCTCGATTATGATGTCTCCAATCGCCATTAACTGTCGATTCGAGGGGAAACGTGCTTTTGAAATTCTTGATGTCGCAGACGACGCTCGTCATGGCGCTCATGCTCACATTCGCCATGGCCGCAGTCGCGCTTTTCCTGTGCTGGCTCAGCTTCGCCTCGCGCTTTGCCGCCTATGTGCAGAACTGGAAAGGCGTCGTGCCGCCATTCATCGCCGTTCCGGCGACCCTGTTTGGCCTGCTGATGACGTTCCTCTCGCAAGACGTCTGGGAAGCAAATCGCAGCGCCTATCGCGCCATCGCCATGGAGCGCGAACAATTGGCGACGCTCGCGGCGCTTTCGGGCAATCATGGAGTCAACGCGGACGATATTTCGCGCGCCGTGCGTGACTATGTGGAAACCGCCGTTGGCCTCGAATGGAAGACCATGGAAGACGGCAAAGAATCGCCGGAAACCGAGGCCGCGCTGAACCGACTCACGCGCGCGGTCGCCAGCGCGAGAATCGAGCCAGCCTTCCAGCGCGCGCTCGTCGATACGGTGATGCGTTTGCGATCGGCGCGGGAACTGCGACTGGCGATTGCGGGGGCCTTTCCCGACGATCGCAAATGGACGGCGGTGATCGTCATCGCCTTCATCACGCAAATCGCCCTTGCCATCGTGCATCTCGACCGCCCAGGGCCTCAGCTTCTCGCGCAGGCGATTTTCGCTTTGGCGGCGATCGTCCCCATATCGCTGGTCGCATCCGTGGACGACCCCTATTCGCCGCCCAATGCGGTGAGTTCGGAGCCGCTTGCGCAGCTCCTGGAGCGCTATCCGCAAAAGTGACCGAGCCGCCCCTTTAATAGCGCCCTGCAGACGCAGCTCAGAGTTCCAAGAAAGTTGCACTAACCTTCAACGAGCGCCGAGACGCGTTGCTGCGCTGAACCCGGGTCCGATCGAGACGAGCCAATGACCAAAATTCAGAAAGTGGTGGGCACCGCCTTTGTCGTTGCGGAATTCCGTAATGACGAAAACGTGCAGCCCCATCCGCTCTACCGCGATCCCTTCGTCCACCTGTTCCTCGATCGGGAAACGAAAAAAGCGGCGGATCGCATTTCCCAGTCGTTCCCGCCGATACGGAACAACGTGCGACTGCGGACGCGCTACTTCGACGACCGGCTTCGTCATCAGATCGATCAAGGCCGCCAACAGATCCTCATACTTGGCGCCGGACTCGACACAAGGCCGCAGCGGATCACCGCCAAAGGCGTCGCCTATTTCGAGATCGACGCTCCAGAAACCCAGGCGTTCAAGAAGGCGAAGCTCGAAGCAAGCGATGTTGATCCCAACACGAAATATATTGGGGCGGATTATGTGACGGATGGCATGATCGGTCTCCTTCGTCGAAGCGGATTTGATTTCAAACTTCCCACGCATGTCATATGGGAAGGGAACACGATGTATTTGGATGAAGCGGCGGTTCGCCAGATCTTGACGGACCTCATGCGCCACATCGAGAGCTGCTCGGTGTCCTTCGACTATTTCGCCGAGGATGTGATCAAGAGCGCAACCGGCGATCCTGAAATCACTAGCGTCGTCGAGCGATTTGCCGCAATGGGCGCCCCTTGGACATACGGGATCGACAATCTCGCGGCGCAAGCCGCGCGGTGCGGGGCGAGCGTGCTCGATCGTTGCACGGTCGCCGACCTTCATCGGACCTACTGGCCGGATCAACCGTTGGCGTCGCCCCTTTACGGCTATTATTCGCTTTGCACGCTGCAGAACGCGGTGGCGTCGTAATACGCGCGTCGCGGCCCGCGCTGGGGAACGAACGCAGCGCCGTAAAGTCGTCAGGGAGACGGCCCAGCGCTACATGAATATCAAAGTCGTAAGACAGGAGACCCCCATGCCAAAAGGCATTCTGTTCACGGGCGATTTTGAGGTATCTGCGATGCCCGCGCTCATTCCTGGCAGCTGGTATATTGGATTTGCGTGCAAACAGTGCCGACAACGCTTTGCTTTTCTGAGCGAGCTGACAGGCACGGGCGCTCTGGAGATATCCGGGCCCGCCACATTTAAGGTGACGTGTCCGAACTGCGGCGCGCGCGGAGAATATTCGGCCACCGAGGTCATACAGTTTCAGGCCGCTCAGGGCGGCCCATCGTCAAACGCCTAGATGTGAGCTTGCAATAGGTTGTCCATCCCGACGGGACCGAGGAAAGTGGAGTTGCGGGCCACAGCTCTCACGGCTCAACGGGCCTTTTCGTAATGGGCGGTGAAGTGCCGCAGAAATGGCGCCTGTTCAGTGATCCGGTAGGCTTCGATTGATTCGCGCTGGCGGCCGATGGCGTCCAGCACTTCGATCAGATAGTCGAAATGGCTCTGCGTATAGACCCGGCGAGGAAACGCCAACCGCACCAATTCATGCGGCGCTGGTATTTCCTCTCCCCCTTCTGGCGCAGGCTTTCCAAACATCACGCTGCCGAGTTCGACCGCGCGAACGCCGCCTTCGAGATAAAGCGCGTTCACGAGCCCGATGCCGGGATAGTCGCTGGCCCTCAGATGCGGGCAAAACGCGGCGGCGTCGATGAATATGGCGTGACCGCCGGCTGGGCGCACGATCGGTATGTCCCGCGCGATCAGCGCCGACGCCACATATTCGACGGTCGCATGCCGATAGCGCTGATAGTCATATTCCAACGCTTCCAGCAGGCCGACGGAGATTGCCTCCAGATCGCGGCCGGCGAGACCGCCATATGTTGGAAATCCTTCCGTCAGGATGAGCAGGTTGCGGAAATCATCAGCCCATGAATCATTGTTGCAGGCCAAAAATCCTCCGATATTTGCGAGCCCGTCCTTCTTCGCGCTCATCGTCGCCCCATCGGCGAATGAAAACATTTCCCGCGCAATTTCCAACAGGCTCCGATCGGCGAAGCCTTGCTCGCGCTCTTTGATGAAGAAGGCGTTTTCCGCAAAGCGGCATGCATCGATGATCAGCGGGATGTTGTGCTTTTCCAAGATCTGCTTGACGCTTCGGACGTTCTCCATTGACACCGGTTGGCCGCCGCCGGTGTTATTGGTCACTGTCAGCATGCAGAAAGGAATGTTCCCGGCGCCTTCGGCCTCGATCACCTGTTCGAGTCGCGCGAGGTCCATATTTCCCTTGAACCGTTTTTCAGAATGCAAATCGCGCGCGTCGGTCGACGGCAAATCCGTCGCAACGGCGCCGACATATTCGATGTTCGCGCGCGTCGTATCGAAGTGACCGTTGTTGGGAACGACGTTCCCCTGTTTCAAACGCGTCGCCGCCAGAATGCGCTCGGCGGCGCGCCCCTGATGCGTGGGAAAAATGTGTTTGAAACCGGTAATCTCGCGCACGGTTCGTTCGAAGCGCCGCCAGGAGCGACTGCCGGCGTAGCTTTCGTCGCCGAGCATCAGAGCCGCCCATTGGCGGTCGGACATTGCGCCCGTGCCGCTGTCGGTCAGCAGATCGATGGTGACGTGGTCGGCGTCTAAAAGGAAGACATTGTTGAACGCCCTGGCAAGAAGGACTTCGCGCTCGCTGCGCGTGGTGATGGGCAGCGCTTCCGTCATCTTGATGCGAAACGGCTCGATGATCGTTCTCACGGGAATGCTCGCGTTTGAAAGCCGAAACCGATCGGAACGTCGGCCACGTGCTCTTCAAATGGGCCTCATCGCACGGCTGGTCCACTTCCAGGCGCGAACTGCAGGCATCGCCGGCTTCTTCAGAGCGGCGCGCGAGCTTCTGCTCCCTCGTATATTATTCAGTGGGGACATCGGGCTGTTCGTGCGCGCCGTCAGGCGTTCTCGCCTTCGCGCGTTTGACGCGGCAAGCGCATCGCGCCGGCGGCGACGATCGATTGCGGGCGACAGCGCCGTTCAACGGCGATCGTTACTGCCTCTCCCCGAGACCTCCGAAAAACTTGCGAACCGAATTCGCGGTTCGCTTCAGAAAGGTCGAGAGGCCGTCGGCTTTCCGAGAGGCGTGACGGCTGGTGTTTCTGTCCTTCGCTTGATGCTTGGGTTTGGCGTCAACGCCGGTGTTGACGGCTCCGCGCTTTGACTCAGAGGCGTTTTGCTCTTGTTCGGGCTTGATCTGCTCACGCGATCTTTCCGGCGCGACGGCCGCAGGCTCCGCATTTGAATTCTTGTCCGGCTTTGCGGGCGAGGCGCCTTCTGTGGCGCGCGGAGCGGGCGCCGGCAAAGGCGCCGCTGGCGCAGCCTCCCTTTCAGGGAGAGCCCTGTCTCCCTGCTCTCCGGGTGGAGAGCGCGTTTTGCTTCCCTGCTCGGCGCCCGGCGCAACAGGATCCCGTTTCGAGCCTTCCCGCGTTTCAGCCGGAGGCGCAGCAACGGTTGCGGCGTCGCTCGGCCCTGCCGGCGTGGCGCCGCTTTGATGTTTAGGCGCGTCATTTGTCGGCGCGCTCTGATGCTCCGCAGGCTTTGTCGCCGGGGCGTCCGACGTCGCCGCCTTGGGCAATGCGCCTTGGCCGCGATTGACCGTTTCCTTTTTTGTCGGCGGCGACACGCTGGGCCCTTTAGCGCGATTGGTGGAGTCGACAGGGCCCCAGAGCGCTGTTTTGACGCCAATGACGGAAACCAAACCGCCAACAATGACGAGACCGGCGATCATGATGATCCGGCCGGCGCGACTCGGCCGCTTGTCGAGATCCATTCCGACGTCGCGGATTACGAGGGATCCGAGGCCTTGTGCTGAAACTTCATCACTGGCGCCCGCCGGGCGTTGGTTCGCAGACCCGCGATCCTCGGACAGGCTGATGCGCTCCGCGACGCTCTCCGGCGCCGACGAGTCCAGATCTGAAATGGACTGGTCGTCGCCAACGCCCGCCGCTTCTACTTGATCCGGTCGGGCGATCGCTTCTCGTCGCCGTTCTTCTTCCTGGTGACGCTTGAAGCCTTCGATGAGCCAGCTGTCGACGGGAACTTCCTTGCTGGCCGCATGCGTCTGTCCGCTAGGGGATCGATGGCTCGCGGCTTTTGCGCGCTCCTCCTCTTGCCGGCGCCTGAAGGCTTCAGCGATCCAATTACTGCCGGATCCGTCGTAGGCCCGGCGCGTTTCGGCGATGTCGGCGTCGACTGGGGAAGAGCCGCGCTCGCTGCTTCGCCGCGCGTCTTCACGGCGTTTAAAGGCGCCGAGCGTCCAATCGCTTTCGAGAATTTCTTCCAAATCTCATCCCCACTCACCGATTCCGCTTCTGCGCTCATGGCTGCAGCGACGATCATCCGGGAACGCATGAGGCGCTATACGAATGTTCGATGCTAGCTGACTGACGGCGTGCGTCAATGATCCTGGCGCTGGACTCAGCGTCGTGTCAGTTCGCAAGGACTGTGCGAAATGGCGCTCGAATAATTTCCTAACGCAAGCGTTGCTAAAACGACGAAGGGTCGCGATCGAAAGCTCAATGCCGAGCTTACGACGCGCCGTGTAGACGCGGCATGTGACGGTGGCGCGGAAACGGCCATTCGAGGTAAGCTCTCGCTGTAACGGGAAGAGACGACCGGGAAGCGACAAGAAAGAGCTGGAACGGCGCGGCGGCCGAGCGGCCGCGACCGCCTGACGGCCACGACGGAAGCGAGTCCAGATAATTTCGACAAAAGGAAACAGACTATGCGGACTGTCCTCAAATTTTCGATTGCGCTCGCGTGTGCTGGAATCTCCCATCCCGCGCTGGCGGCCCAGTGCGGACGCTCGGCGGCGGGCTTCGACAATTGGAAGCAGGAATTTGCCCAGGAGGCGCGCGGCCAAGGCATAGGTCAGGCCGGCATCAGCGCGCTCATGGGCACCCATTACAACGCGGCGACGATTTCCGCCGATCGCGGCCAGAAGAGCTTCCGCCTTTCACTCGACCAGTTCCTCGCCAAGCGCGGCGGCTCGGCCATCGTGTCGCGCGGCCGCGCGCTCAAGCGGTCCTACGGCGGGCTGTTCGCTCAGATCGAGCAGCGTTACGGCGTGCCGCCGGGACCTCTTCTCGCGATCTGGGGAATGGAGACCGGCTTTGGCGCGGTGCATGGCAACCAGCACGCGCTGTCGGCCGTGGCGACGCTGGCTTATGACTGCCGCCGCTCCGACTATTTCACCGATCAGCTCTATGCCGCGCTGACATTGGTTGATCGGGGCGCGCTGTCGCCGAACGCCCGCGGCTCCATGCATGGCGAAATCGGCCAGACCCAATTCCTGCCGAAAAACATCCTGAATTACGGCGGAGGCGGCAATCTCGACAGCGCGGCGCCCGCGCTCAACGCCACGGCGAATTTCCTTCACGCCCATGGTTGGCGGGCCGGCGGCGGCTATCAGCCGGGCGAAAGCAATTTCGGGGCGATCCAGGCGTGGAACGCGGCTTCGGTCTATCAACAAGCGATTGCGCAGATTGGCCGACAGATCGACGCCGGCGGCGCCTATCAGTGAC
>NZ_JAMRYX010000186.1 GCF_024448135.1 Methylocystis suflitae | reverse complement strand
CACTGCCAAAACTGCCAAAACTATCTGTATCGGTCCTTTGCGGATTCGTCGCTTCGCCTTCAAGCGTACGCAACCTGTCGAGATATTTGCTCATTGCAGCGCCTTTGGGTTGATGATGTAAGCCGCAGTCGGACGGCCGCCGCCGGCCCCGCTGGCCTTGCTTTGCGGCGCGATCCAATTCAGGTCGGCTAGCAGGTCGAGCCCCGCTTTCACGTCATTGAGAATGGCGAGTCCGCTCCATTTGCGTCGCCAAAGCTCGCGCGCCGTGAAACCGTCGGTAAGTTCGCCTTTGCGAATATGCGCGAGAATGAGTTTTGCGGCGGTCGCCTCGACTTGGCCGGCGCAGCCATATGCGCGGCGCGCGTGCGTTTCGAGATATTCGGCGAACGCCAGTGCGCGACAAAGCGTCGTTTCGGCGATGGGGCCGGTTTGCGCGTCGGCAAGGTGATTGATCAGCGCCAGCGAAGGGACGAGCTTTCGATATTTCGCGAGATGGCTTTCAAGACCGTTTGGCAGTTCGTCGCTGCGCAAGCGCCTCTCCAAGTCGCCGCGCCATTCGCGAAACACGTTCTGCGCCGGGGCGTCGAAATGCAGGAACGGTACGCTTTCGAATTCATCACGTTCGGCGCCGATCGCATGAGGATCGAGAGCGTTTAGGCGGCTGAAAGCATCCCACGCCGCCCGCCGGGCTTCGCTGTCTGGATAGCGGTCAACGTCGCGCCATTGCGGGCTTTGGTCTGGCCACACGAGCAAGCCAAAACGTTGAATCAGTCCATCATCGCCGTCGCCGGAGGCTGCCCGATGGATATATTCGGCAAGGCGTCCCGGTTGTGTAGAGCCGAGCAATGACAGGCAAATCGCCTCGATATGCACGCGCCCGCGAATGATGCGATCAAAACTATAGCCGCTAGTCCCGTTCCACGCTGTAAGGTAGAACCCACGCGTCGCCGCATACTCTTCGCGATCCAGCGCTTTGAGAAGGGACACAAGCTCATCGCGAAAGGCGAGCGTTCCATAAGGATTGTCCGCCAGAATTTCGCCGAGCGCTTCGTAGGACGTGTCTTCCGTTATTAAGCGGCAAGCTTGGGGAGCTTCCGGCTCGGCGAGGTCGCCCATACAAGAGGCGTCGCAGCCATTCTTGAACGCCTTGCGGGCGGCTTTCGTCGCTTCGTCCTTGGCTATTTTATAAAACGCCGCCTCTTTCTCGTAAGTTTTAAGCGCCGCCTCGTGTTCTTTGCGCGCCTCGCTCTCCAAACGGCGCAAGGGTTTCAAAACTTCATTCATTGCCGGACTTTTCAACGCTCCGGGCCGACCGACGATGCACCCCCATAGATTTGCAACTTCGATCCAATCGCTGCGCCGCTGCGGGCGAATGCCGATCCTGCGGCCGATAACGGAACCCAGCGCGACAATTGCAGGAATGCCGACAAAGTCGGGCGGACATTGCATGCGCTCGGCAATATCCATGATCCAAGGGCGAAGTTGCATCGGCAGGAAATCGTCCTGAAATGCAGCGACCGGCGGCAACCCGCCGGGGATCGGTTGCGGATCGGGCCATGTAAACGCCTGCGCTGGTTCGCCTCGCGCATGAAAGAAGCCCTCGGGTTCCTCGGGCGTTGGCCCCTCATCATCGGCGATCCATTCGCGATCGTCTTGCTTGTCGTGCCCATTGCCAGCGGTTGAATGCGCGGCTGCGTCCGCCGCAGTTTGAAAGGCGCTCGCCATCGCATCCTCGCCATATCGTTCGGCGTAATCATTCCAATCGCTCGGCCCGTCGCCGTCCTTGTTGCGGTCGAACGGCGGGACAGCGACGACTCCATGCACAAGCGGCGCGGCTTCTTTCGCGCCTTCTATGCCGGGATTTTTGCCGCGCTCTTTTTCGACCTTGAGGTCATCGTCGGCGGCGAAGACGATGCGCGCTTGCGGATGTTTCGCTCTGATCTTTTGCGAGACCGTCTTGAGGTTGGAGGCGGTGAAGGCGACGACACAATGAAAGCCGGTCGCCTGATAAAGCGACGCGAGAGTCGCATAGCCCTCGCCGATGATGATGGTCGCTGTCGGCTCGCCGATCGTGAAGTAGCCGCCCTTAGTGCGACTTCCTGGCGTGAAAAGTTTCTTGCCCTCGCCAGGGATCGTTTGCAGCGAAATGATCGTCTCGTCGTCAGACGTCACCGGAACAAGTAGCAGGTGGGATTCCTGTCGTAGGCGATGCGATCCGACGCGCTTTTTTTGCAAATACTCATGTTGATCGGCCGGACGCGCCTTTTGCCAACGCGCTTGCGCGGCTTTTGCGGCTTGCTGATATTCGCGTTCGCGCCTTTTCTCACGCTCGGCCGCAGTGCGCCTCAACCGTTCGCGATCGGCCGGCGAGAGGTCGCGCGTTTCTCGCATCCGCCATTTGAATTCCTGACGAGAGCGCCAATCGCCGAAAGTTCCGGCTGGAAAATCGTCATCGAAAAATTGATACCAGCCGGCGTCGTCGCGCTTCTTGCCGGTCGCGAACCGATGAATCTTACCGTCGCCGATAATCTCGCACGGGGCGGCGCCGAGCTTTTCAAGCATGGCTGAGCGGAAGGCGTCGGCCGCTATCATTCGCCGCTCCCGTCAATCGGAAGGATCGTTGCCGTCCATTCATCGCCGCCGAATGCTTGAATAATCTCGGGCGACAGGCGACCGTAATTCTCCAGACGCGCCAACACTTCATTGGCGGGATCTCGTACTCCGCCGCCAATTCCGCAATCAGCTCGCCAACAGGACGCGGACCAAGCTCGTGAAGCTGGACGGCAAGGCGACGGAAGCGCGCGTTTTCGCGCAAGGGCGAGGTCGTTCTCATGGCGGCCCGCCCCAAAGATCATCGATACGATCGTCGAGATCGGCGTCGACGCGCCGATCTTCCGCCTTGCTGCATGGAAGCAACTTCCCGGTGCCGGGAAGTTTCCTCTTTCGGTTTCGGCTTGCGTTGTCGTGGCCGAGCGCGCGGCGGACAAACCTGATCCGCAATGATCGTCAACGCGACACGAGTTTCGCCGTCGCGCGACGTGTAAACTTCGCTGCGCAACACGCCTTGCACGGCGACGCCATCGCCATCGCCGAGGCGCTGGAAGGCTTCTATCGTGTGATCTGAGAACGCGAGAACCTTCACCCAGGTCATTGAGTCGCCGTCGCGACACTTCAGCGTGGTCGACGCGAACAAGCGCCCGCTCTTCGCCGTGCGAATTTCGACGGGACGGAAGATAGTGCCGGAAGCAAGCGCGAAGATCACGACACCTTATCATAATTGGCGATTTCGCTGCGCAACATCGCGGCGTCATCGTTCCATCCGAATTTTTCGAGCAATCCGGCGGTTAACTCGAAAAGCCGCCGATCGGAACGATCCGCCGATACCTCGGTGCAATGGGTCTGCATTCTCGTAAACAAGATTGCCGATTAGCGCGATTTCGTCTGATGTTAGTTCAATGGTCGTCGTCGCTTGGTTCAACATCTTCGTCTCTCATAAAAGGGCAAATCGTCGTCGGGGTTTCGGCGGTGGCGGCCGATGCGCGCCTCCTTGCCCGAAATTCAGACAAAGTTTTCCCATAGGGCGCGCGCGTTGCGCGCCGTTTCCAGATCTTTCTCGTTTGTGTGTGTTGGTTAAGCTGGCGCGGCTTCGAGCGCCTCAGCCTTCTTCTCGCCGGGCGGCGCTTTACGGCGCGAGAGCAACCAACTCTCAAGATCAGATTCGAGCACGCCGACGCGACGTGCAGATAGGTGGATCGTCGCCGGACCCTCGCCAATTGAGATCAATCGTTCGAGCGTGCGCTTGGCGATGTTGGCGCGGTGGGACGCTTCGAAGAGACTCAAAACTCGCATTTGCGCTTTCCTGTCGTTACGTGACGACAAAGTAAGCACAGGAAAACTCCGCAGCTAAAATATTTAAACTCCGCAGCGTCACTTTTCCGCAGAGTTTCCAACTTGCTGAAATCGGGCGTATCAGGACAAAACTCCGCAGCGTTGCTGAGTTAGCAGAGTTTTTTATTTTGCCAATCTCGGGCGACCTGGGTCGCGCCTTGGCCAATTAAACCGCTTTCTAAAATTCGGGATTCGCACACGGAAGTGCGCCTCCGCGGCGTCGCGCGCGGCGCTTTCGGCGCAGGGCGTCAAGCCATTCAGAAAGGTCTGCACATCGGGCTCGCGCGCTTTGGCCAAGAGCGGCAAGGCGTCCCTCTCTACAACCTCGACGATCACGGTTGACCTACTCTCGGCGGTGCCCTGCGCCGCCTCGACAATCCGCAACCCATAGATTTCAATGAGAGGGTCGCCGCCGCGCGCAAAGTTGGCGCGCGGCTGAAATTCCCACGCGCCTTTGCGCCACACGTCCGCGGGGATAGTGATTTTAGGGTTATGCAAGCCACCAATGTGGCCGGTCGCAGAGACATGGCCGTCCCGCTGCTTCAGCGCCTCTAAGAGACCGGTCGGAGTCTGCGCCTCGCATTCCTTTCGCCTCTGCACGGCGGCAGTGATCTTTTCTTGCCAGACGACGATCTCTTCATTGACCGGCTTCGCCGCGGTTTGAGCAGTGAGCAGGTTAAAATGGTCATGAACCGCTGCCTCACGCTTCGATCGGTTTTCGGGCTTCTCATGGCGAGAAATCGCCTCGCCCAACAAGAATGTTTCGTCGGCCATCGCGTGCATCCGCGAGCATCAAATGAGTGCTGAGAAATCGAGCGATGCACTCTCGACTTATCGCCTGGCCGGGCTATCTCAGCGCGGTTGATTTTAGCTCTTTCGCGCGAGCGCAACCACATTGTCGGACGGCGTTCGTCTCTCAACGATCGCCATCACGTGCGCCGCCCAAGCTTCAAGTGCGGCTCGTTTTTCCTCGGCCCAATCGTGAC
>NZ_JAMRYX010000185.1 GCF_024448135.1 Methylocystis suflitae | reverse complement strand
CGTCACCTCCTATGGAGCGGCTACGTTAACGAGACCCGCGACGCGCTCAGGCCGATGAGCTATTGGGTTCGCAGCGCTGTCTCCGAACATACCCACGAGATCAAAGCAAAAATGAAACGATTTCTGGCGCTCATCGACGAGTTGGCGACATACCTAAGATTGAACCAGGCTTCCGTAATCAATTATTGTCAGCGCTATTGGAAGGGTCTGCCGATTTCGAGCTCGCGAGCAGAGTCCGCGGTCAACGCCCTGGTCAACGCGCGCATGAACAAGCTGCAGCAGATGCGCTGGTCGCCGCGCGGCGCGCAACGCGTGCTTCAAGCGAGAGCCGCTGTGATCGACGGACGCTTGAAAGCTGGTGCCTTCAATCTCTCGCCTGACCCCCCAGCTTTTTCCCACTCCCGATCGACATAGCCCTTCGTCAGCACCTCTTGATGGCCGTAGCGCGTCGGAACCGAATAGTCATTGTTGCGGTAGCGCACCAGAGCCATCGACGCGCGTGTCGCGACCTTGTGACAGGCGTCGTAAGGCGCTACTTCGCGAGCGCCTCCGCCAATGCTGCGGCGAGGTCCTCTGGTTCTATCGGCTTTGTCAGCACTGGAACATCGCTGAAATCTTGCACGATGGCTCCGACATGATAACCCGTGACGAAGATGATTGGTTTGCCGCGATTTCTTATTTCCGCCGCCAAATCATAAACCAGTTCGCCGTCGAGATTTATATCAAGCACCGCTGCATCGAGACCCTCGGACAGAGCCTCCCGTGCTTCCTCCATCTTACCAAAAGGACCTATCGCGCGGGCACCGAGTTCTTCGATGATCCGGCATG
This sequence comes from Methylocystis suflitae, assembly GCF_024448135.1. Classification (GTDB taxonomy): domain Bacteria; phylum Pseudomonadota; class Alphaproteobacteria; order Rhizobiales; family Beijerinckiaceae; genus Methylocystis; species Methylocystis suflitae. Next base: position 5,003 of record NZ_JAMRYX010000185.1, on the reverse strand, counting down.
TCATCATGGCGACTAGCGCTTCATCTTCCAGCACGAGGATACTGCGTCCGCGAATGATTTGCCTGTTGGTAGGGCGATGGTGTCGCTGATCTTCGGAAGACCTACTATTGGGTTCAGGCGCTAGGAAGTGCTCGCTCGGAATGCGGATTGCGCAAACCAGACCATTCGTTGTCCACTCACGCTCAATTTGGCCTCGTAGTTGACCTGTGATGCTTGTTTCGATGACCTTGGAGCCAAAACCCGCGCGAGACGGCGGGTTGACGTCCGCGCCGCCCTCTTCGCACCACTTCAGTTCCAGGTGCTCGTCGTTCAGCCGCCAATCGACGGAAAGGGTGCCTTCAGAATTCTTTAGCGCGCCATATTTCGCGGCATTCGTCGCCAACTCGTGAAGCGCAAGCGCCAGACTCTGCGCTATTGATGGCGCGATCGAAACTGCTTCCCCTGCAATCTTGACGCTGCTTTGATCGTATGGAGCGAGTTCTTCTCTCACTAGACTAAGCAAATCGGCGCCTCTCCAGCGGCTTTCCGAGAGCAAATTGTGCGCCGTGGCCATGGCGTGAATGCGGCCTCTTACAGCATCAGCGAAATAGAGACTATCGTCGGCCGGCGTTAACGCCACTATCGATTGAATTACCGCAAGCGCATTGCGCGCGCGATGATCTACTTCGTGCGCCAGCAACTCTTGACGCGCAATCGCCGCTTCGAGCTCCGCCGTGCGCTCCGCCACTCGCTGTTCAAGCTCGCTGTTGATGCGGGCCAACGCTCGCGTCTTGATATAGAGATCAACGAAGACCCGAACCTTTGCGCGCAGAATATTTGGCACTACAGGCACCGAGACATAGTCGACGCCCCCAAGCTCATAACCTCTCAGGCTATCCATCTCTGTTACGTTTATTGCGGAGACGAATATGATAGCAATGTCGGCGAAACGGGGATGGTCTCTGACCATTTGCGCAAGCTCGAAACCATCGAGATCTGGCATGCAAACGTCAATCAAGATAACGGCCACTTGATTGTCGAGAAGAAGCCTAAGCGCATCTGTCGCGGAATTCGCCTTCAGCAAATTGTGGCCCAGCTCATGCAGAACGAGTTCGTAGCTCAGCAACTTCGCCGGCTGATCATCGACCAGGAGGATATTGACCTTATCTCGGTCAGGAGAATTAGAGGTGTCCTTCATCGGCGAACCACAAGCGTAACGCAGACAAGAGCTGCTCTGTGTTTACGGGTTTGGCTAGATAGTCCGACGCGCCAGCTTCAAGACATTTCTCCCGGTCCTCGTTCATAGCCTTTGCGGTCAGCGCGATAATTGGAAGGTGTTCGCACCGCGGATTCGCGCGCAGCGCCTTGATCGTTTGAAAGCCGTCCATGCCGGGCATCATGATATCCATCAGCACGAGCGAGATCGAGTTGTTTTTCTCAAGGAGGTCGATCGCCTCGCTGCCACTGTCAGCTGTAATGACATTAATGCCACGGCGTTCGAGTAAGCTCGACAGTGCGAAAAGGTTTCGAGCGTCATCGTCGACAAGCAAAATCGTCCGACCGGACATGTCTTCGTCCGACCTATGAAGTCGCTCCAACATAAGTTGCTTTTCAGCGGGTAGATCGGCGATCACCCGATGCAAGAAAAGCGCCGTTTCGTCTAAAAGACGCTCGGGAGACTCAACGTCCTTGACCACTATGCCTTGCGCCATCGTATGCAATCGCGCATCTTCCTCAGCGGATAGTTTCTTCCCCGTGAAGATCACACACGGAACGGTAGCGCTTGCGTCTTCCCCATTGAGTTGCTGAAGGACGTCCAAACCGGACATATCCGGGAGGCCTAGATCGAGCACAACACAGTCCCAATTCTGGCTGCTTAACGCCTGCAAGGCTTCTTGGCCTGACTGAGCCACGACGATCTCCACGTCATCATCTTCAAGCAGGGCGCGAATCGCTGATTGTTCGGCTACGCTGTCCTCGACCAAGAGCAGTCGCCGTCGGCGTGGCTTCGAAAAATCGACAATACGCTCGATAGCCGAACTTAGCTCGCTTGCTGTAACTGGCTTGGAAATAAAGCTATAGGCCCCGCGCGCCAGTCCTTGCCTACGGTCGTGATCTATCGTCAGCATCTGCACCGGAATGTGACGCAATGCAGGATCCTGCTTGAGTCGTGAGAGCACTGTCCAACCGGACAGGTCGGGCAGATAAACATCAAGTGAAATCGCCGTGGGCTTGAAGGCGCGGGCCAAAGCTACCGCCTCGGCGCCTGTTGCGGCCATGATGACTTTGAGGCCCTTGTCACGCGCAAGGTCGGCGAGGATGCGTCGATAATCGGGGTCGTCCTCTATGATCAGCAAGACGCCGTCGTCCTCAGCAATAATTTCGCGATCATCTTTTTGTGGCGCGATGCTGAAACTGCTGCCAATCGTTGCTTGTGGCATTTGCGCCGACGGTGGTCGATTGAGGGGTCGCGACGCGCCCGCGCCAGCATAGGCGTTCGGCAAATAAAGCGTGAATGTGGAGCCTTCTCCCGGGGTTGACCGCAAGTGAATTTCACCCCCCAAAAGAGTTGCAAGCTCCCGGCTAATGGCAAGACCAAGCCCGGTGCCGCCAAATCGACGGCTCGTTGAAGCGTCAGCCTGTTGGAATGCCTCGAAGATGATGGGCTGCTTCTCTTGAGGTATGCCGATTCCAGTGTCGCGGACGCTGAACGCAACAACACGCTGCGCTTGCGAGAGCGAAGGGTGTTGCGCGCTCCAGCCTTCCGTCGCTGCTCGCACATCGAACCAAACCCCGCCCGACTGGGTAAACTTGAAGGCATTAGACAAAAGGTTTTTCATAATTTGTTGAAGTCGCTTGGAATCGGTGACGATACTGCGGCCAACGTTGGCGTTGACGTTGACCTCGAATGATAAGCCGCGATTCTCCGCCTCATGCCGGAACGGCCGCGCAACGCGGTCAATGAGACTCTTGAAGTCGAGCTCTTCCGCGTCGACCGTGACCGTGCCAGATTCGATTTTTGATAAGTCTAGAATGTCGGAAATCAAGTTTAGCAGGTCCGTGCCTGCGCCATGGATCGTTCGTGCGAATTCTACCTGTCTCTCGGTCAAATTCCCCTGGGGGTTCTCGCTGAGCTGCTGGCCGAGAATCAGAATTGAATTCAGCGGCGTGCGGAGCTCATGGCTCATATTCGCGAGGAACTCGGATTTGTATCTGGAGGTGAGCGCCAACTCGGCGGCTTTTTCTTCAAGGGCCCGGCGCGCTTGCTCCAGCTCATCATTCTTTCGCTCGACCTCGACGTTTCGCTCGGCCACTTGCTGCGCTTTCAGCTCAAGCTGTTCATTAGTTTTTTGTAGTTCACTCTGCTGGACCTGGAGCTCGGCGGCGAGTTGCTGCGATTGCCCCAACAGCGCTTCCGTCTGCATCGTCGCTTCAATCGAGTTGAGAACAATGCCAATCGACGCCGTGAGTTGCTCGAGGAACATCGTCTGCAGCTCGCTGAACTCACCGACGGTGGCGAGTTCAATCACCGCTTTGACCTGCCCTTCGAACAATACCGGGAGCACGACGATATTGCGGGGCGCGGAACTAAACAGCGCCGACCGTATGGGAACCACTTCGGCCGGCAGGTCATTGATCAGGATTCGCCGTTTGTCAGTCGCGCATTGGCCCACCAGTCCTTCGCCCATACTAAGGCGGAGCTGGTGGCTCCTTTCTCGGTCATCAGCGTAGGCGGAGAGCAGACTAAGAATCGGCGGATCATCGCCGACCTGCATCTGATAGATGACGCCCTGTTGCGCGCCGACGAGCGGCGCAAGCTCGGACAGCAACAAACGGCCCACCAGGCTCAGATCACGCTGTCCCTGCAGCATGGCCGTGAACTTGGCAAGATTGGTTTTTAGCCAGTCTTGTTCGGTATTTCGATCCGTCGTGAGCCTGAGATTGTCGATCATTGTATTGATATTGTCTTTAAGCTCTGCGACCTCTCCGCGCGCATCGACTTGGATGAGTCGGGTAAGATCGCCCTTTGTCACCGCGGTCGCGACGTCAGCGATTGATCTCACCTGCGTCGTGAGATTCGCTGCAAGCAGATTCACGTTACCGGTCAGGTCCTTCCATGTGCCGGCCGCTCCCGGCACATTCGCCTGGCCGCCGAGCCGGCCCTCAACGCCCACCTCACGCGCCACTGTCGTCACCTGATCGGCGAAAGTCGCGAGAGTTCGCGTCATATTATTGATGGTGTCCGCCAGCGCTGCGACTTCGCCTTTCGACTTCACGGTGAGACTTTGACTGAGATCCCCTTCGGCGACCGCGGTTACGACTTTGACGATTCCGCGCACCTGCTCGGTCAGGTTTGCGGCCATCACATTCACCGTGTCGGTTAGGTCCTTCCATGTGCCTGCGACGCCCGGCACCTGAGCCTGACCGCCGAGCTTGCCTTCAGTGCCGACCTCACGCGCAACGCGCGTTACTTCTGAGGCGAAGGCGTTCAACTGGTCGACCATCGTGTTGATGGTTTCCTTGAGCTGCAGAATCTCGCCTTTTACGTCAACGGTGATTTTCCGGCTCAAGTCGCCGCGGGCGACCGCAGTCGTCACCTCCGCGATATTGCGAACCTGCGTAGTCAGGTTGGCGGCCAATAAGTTCACGTTTTCGGTCAGGTCCTTCCAAGTGCCGCCCACGCCTGGCACGACAGCCTGACCGCCGAGACGTCCGTCCGTGCCGACCTCGCGCGCGACGCGCGTGACCTCGCCCGCGAAGGCGTTCAACTGATCCACCATCGTGTTCAGCGTCTCCTTGAGCAAAAGGATTTCGCCGCGCACATCGACGGTAATTTTTTTCGAAAGGTCGCCATCTGCAATCGCCGTCGCCACCTCGGCGATGTTTCGTACCTGAGCCGTCAAATTGCCGGCCATGAAATTGACGTTGTCAGTAAGATCCTTCCATGTGCCTGCGACGCCCGGCACTTGAGCCTGTCCGCCGAGCTTGCCCTCCGTGCCGACCTCGCGTGCAACACGCGTTAC
>NZ_JAMRYX010000184.1 GCF_024448135.1 Methylocystis suflitae | reverse complement strand
ATGCTGAAGCTAATTTTAGTCGCTGAACACCCAGCGCGCGGCGAAATACGCCGCCGCGCCGATGACGATGATCGCGATCATGCCGACCGGAGTCGCTGCATAGCTCGTCAGTTCAAGAATAGCGCCCATAGTTTCCTCCTTCTGTCACACACACTGCCGGTTTCGCCACAAGCCGAGATTCAGGCTGCAAACCGCAACCGCGGCGTTGCTTTCTTCGTCGAATTGGTCAAGTGGAAAGCATGGCTGACGCCGCCCCGCCTCGGTTTTGGTTCAACGTCGACCTCACCTAGGCGGGAACGCGTCTGCATCGCTTATTCGGCCCTAGCCGCGTCCGGAGAGCCATAATGCTCGCAGCTCTCGGCCGCGGTTCCGAAATGCGGTAGTTTCGGAGTATTGCAGACGCAAAGCGCTGTCAAGCGATCGACAGGCCCGCCGCTGCGCTGCATCGCCGCATCAAAGCTCCTGTAAGGGCTCAGTTTGCGCTTGCCGCCGCTGCGCGCCGACGACTATCTATCGGAGCGCGGCAACAGTCTATCTCGCGAGCGTGAAGTCGGATGTTCAAGTTTTTCATCATCGTCGTCGCTGTCGCGGCCGCTGGATTTTCAGCCTTCTACGCGTTCCGACGCACGCCCGTCTGCTCCGCCGACGGCAAGTATATGGCGACGCAAAGCGACTGCGAGGCCTGGGGCTTCAACCCCGACGTCTGCAAGCAGGCGATCGAGAAAGCGCGCGCCGTCGTGGCGCGGGCGGCGCCAAAAAGCGAAACGATGTTTCAGTGCGAGGTGCGCTTCTCGGATTGCTTCGAGGCGCAGGACGGAGGCTTTTCGCCGCGCCCGTCATTCTGTCTGCGCCCGAATAAGGGCGCCGACCCTCTGGAAGTTAGATATCTCGAATATGAATCCGACCGCATGAACCGGAAAAAGACCAAGGAAGTTCGCGTCGAGTGAAATCGGCCGAAGCGGTCAGCGCCTGAAATCGGCGCGGCGCTGCTCGATCTGGAACTCCGACGCGTCGATGACGAGCTTGCCGGCGGCGGTGCCGATCGCGATGTGAATCGGCACGACGACCCGCGCGTCGGGTAGGGGCGCGAGCCACACGCTGATGTCGTTATTGTTCGCCATATAGCGCGTCGCGGAGCTGTCGGGGCGATGCCCGGCGATCGGCGTATAACGCGCTGAACATACGGTGACGGGGCCGGCGTAGCCTCGCGTTTGCGCCATATGATCGCCGGCATAGGCGAGCTCCACGTCGAAACGCGTCACGCCGTCAAAAACGGAAATGGTTCGGTTGCACGCCGAAGGACCCGTGAGCTCCTCTCCCGGCGGCACGCGCATGATCAGCGCGCTGACCGGATCCACGATGTGGCGCTTGGCGCTTTCCGTCACGGGAACGCGCGCTTCGGCGTCCCAGGGCGCGGGCCTCACCTCGACCGCGCGCACCGCATTGCCGGCGAGCGACATGCGCACCGTGCGCGTCTCGTCGCTGTTCGAGGTGGTGTTGGCGTAATTTGCCGGCGAAGGACCGCCGGCGGTCAGGCCGCCGCTCGCGCTGGCGGCGCCCCTGGCGTTGTTGATGAGATTGGCGAGCCCTGTCGTCCGCATCGAGATCTCGACGCGGTAGTTCTGCGCGTCGACGATGCCGGAGGCGGATGCGCTGCCGATGGAGAGCCCCATGAGACTCAGGGCGTAATGCGCCCTGAGCATCTCCGCGGCGGCGGGCGCGCAGAGCGCTACCGACATCGCAACGACGGCGCAGCCGCCGCGCAAAGAAAGCCGGACGGCCGCTCTCATGGCCGCTCTCATGGCCGCGAAGCGTCGCTCGGCGCAGACAATTCCTCGGAATTCTTGATCGGATTCTTGGCGCGCGCGGCTGTGAGACTTAGGCCCATTCTTGCCACCGTCCGTCTTCGAAAATGCGCCATGCCCGCAACCCCGCCTTCGCGACGACGAGCCGTCCCGCCTTCGCCTCGGCGACAAGATGCTTGAATACGAGAGGATTGCGCCAGGAAAACGGCTTTTCCGGGTCGCAGACCGCGTGGTATTCGTCGCTGTCCGGGTCATCCATCAGCAGCGTGCCGACCTTGTCGGGTCGCAGTTGCGACGAAAAGCTGCGCTCGTCTTTCCATCGGCAGTAGTAGTCGCGACACACGTCCGGACGCGTGTCATAAACGCCGCAGCCGCCCGTCAGCACGCAATGCTCGCAGAGCTTGCCCGCCGGCTTCTTGAATTCGTCAATTTCAAGAACCTTGCAGCAGAAGAAGCAGGAGCCGCAGGCCTTGCCTGGAATGTCGAGCATGTCGGTCAAGCGCCAATGGCGTGAGAATCGAATCGGCGTATTGTGAACGCCAAACTGCCGGATGCAAGCAGCGCAGGGCTAAGCGAGCGAACGATGTCGCGTAGAATTGATCCCGAAAAGCTTTTCGTCACCACGGCCTGGCTCGCAGAGCGTCTCGATGCGCCGGATCTCGTTGTCCTGGACGCGTCATGGCACATGCCGGCGACTGGCCGCGACGCTCGCGCCGAGTTCCTTGCGGGGCATATTCCCGGCGCGCAGTTCTTCGATATAGACGCAATCGCCGATCCGTCCACCGACTTGCCGCATATGTTGCCCAAGCCCGAAGTCTTCGCGGCGGAGATGCGCCGGCTCGGATTTGGAGACGGCATGCAGGCCGTCGTCTACGATAGCGTCGGCATATTTTCAGCGCCGCGTCTCTGGTGGACGCTTACTGTCTTCGGCGCGGAAAGGGTCTCGATCCTTGCGGGCGGACTTCCTGCCTGGCAGGGCGAAGGCCGTCCGCTCGAACAGGGCGAGGCGCGCAAGAGAGCGCCGGCGGTTTTCACGCCCCGTTTCGACGCGAGCCTCGTCGCCGACGCGCAGGCGGTGCGGCGCGCGCTTGATCTCGGCGGGGCGCAGGTCGTCGACGCGCGCGGCGCGGAGCGTTTCCACGGATGGGCGCCTGAGCCGCGCCCGGGCCTTCGCTCCGGCCATATGCCCGGCGCGCTGAACCTTCCATTCGGCAATGTCCTCGACGGCGGAAGACTAAAGGACAAGCCCGGGCTCGAAGCGGCCTTTGCCTCGGCGGGCGTCAATCCAAACGCGCCGGTCATCGCCACCTGCGGGTCCGGGCTCACGGCTTGCGTCATCAGCCTCGCGCTCGCCGCAACGGGGCGTCCGCCCGCCACGGTGTATGACGGCTCCTGGTCCGAATGGGGCGCCCGGGAAGACCTGCCTGCTATCGTCAACGCGCGAGCAGCGCCTATAGGTTAGGCTTATTGCTTAAAATAAGTGCATAAAGTACGTTTAATTGGCGCCAGACCTGGGTTGGCGCCGGAACTTTGGCCATGGCGCGACTTCGGCGGCAATGATAGAAGCTCGGCGGCTCATCAGCAGAGCCAAAGTCGCTAGCGGGCCGGGGCTTAAGCTAAGCGCGCGGGGGATTTGATGAAAAAGGTCGAGGCGATCATTAAGCCGTTCAAGCTCGATGAAGTGAAGGAAGCGCTGCAGGCGGCGGGCCTCCAGGGGATTACGGTCACCGAGGCGAAGGGTTTTGGCCGTCAAAAAGGGCATACGGAACTCTATCGCGGCGCCGAATATGTCGTTGATTTCCTGCCGAAAGTTAAAATCGAGATCGTTCTTGCGGACGACGCCGTGGAGCGCGCGGTCGAGGCCATACGCACGGCGGCGCAAACCGGCCGAATCGGCGATGGCAAGATTTTTGTTTCCAACGTCGAAGGCGCGATCCGTATTCGTACCGGCGAAACCGGCGCGGACGCCATCTAGCACTGAGCCCCCGCCCCATGAGCTTTCTCGCCAACATCTTCAGACGCTCCGCCGCGCCCAATACGAAAACAGCTAAACAGCAAGATCAGCAAAGAGAGGCATCGAACCACATGACAACGGCCAAGGACGTTCTTAAGCAGATCAAGGATAACGACGTTAAATACGTCGATTTCCGATTTACCGACCCGCGCGGCAAGTGGCAGCATGTGACGTTCGACGTTTCGATTGTCGATGAAGAAGCTTTGACCGAAGGCATCATGTTCGACGGCTCGTCGATCGCCGGCTGGAAAGCGATCAATGAATCGGACATGACGCTCCTTCCGGACCTGAATTCCATCGCCATGGATCCCTTCTTCGCGGCGTCGACGCTCTCGGTCGTCTGCGACGTCGTAGAGCCCTCGACGGGCCAGCCCTACAACCGCGACCCGCGCGGCATGGCCAAAAAGGCGATGGAGCATCTGAAATCGACCGGCGTCGGCGACACGGCTTTTTTCGGTCCTGAGGCCGAATTCTTCGTCTTTGACGACGTGCGCTTTTCAACCGAGCCCTACGACACCGGCTTCACGCTCGATTCGACCGAGCTGCCCTCCAATAGCGGCACGGCCTATGAGGGCGGCAATCTCGGCCACCGCGTGCGCACCAAGGGCGGCTACTTCCCGGTGCCGCCGGTCGACTCTGCGCAGGACATGCGCAGCGAGATGCTCGCCGCGATGGCGGCCATGGGCGTCAAGGTCGAGAAGCACCATCACGAAGTCGCCTCCGCCCAGCATGAACTCGGTCTGAAGTTCGAGACGCTCGTCACGGTCGCCGACCACCTGCAGATCTATAAATATGCGATCCATCAGGTGGCGCATTCCTACGGCAAGTCGGCGACCTTCATGCCGAAGCCGGTTTTTGGCGACAATGGTTCGGGCATGCACGTCCATCAGTCGATCTGGAAGGACGGCAAGCCGGTCTTCGCAGGCGACAAATACGCCGGCCTCTCTCAGGAGTGCCTGTGGTATATCGGCGGCATCATCAAGCATGCGAAGTCGCTGAACGCCTTCACCAACCCGTCGACCAACTCCTATAAGCGTCTGGTTCCGGGCTATGAGGCGCCGGTGCTGCTCGCTTATTCGTCGCGCAACCGCTCGGCGTCGTGCCGCATCCCCTTCAGCTCCAGCCCGAAGGCGAAGCGCGTCGAGGTTCGTTTCCCCGATCCGACGGCGAATCCCTATCTGGCCTTCGCCGCCATGCTGATGGCGGGCCTCGACGGCATCGCCAACAAGATCGATCCGGGCGGACCGGCCGACAAGGATCTTTACGATCTCCCGCCGGAAGAGTTGAAGGCCATCCCCACGGTGTGCGGCAGCCTGCGCGAAGCGCTCGAGAATCTCAAAGCCGACCACGCCTATCTGACCGCCGGCGGCGTCTTCAACGAAGACTTCATCAACTCCTACATCGACCTCAAGATGCAGGACGTGATGCGCTTCGAAATGACGCCGCATCCGGTCGAATTCGACATGTATTACAGCTACTGACGAACAGAGGCGTCCGCGCCTTCGCGCAGCGGCCGCATCACGTCAAACCGGAAGGCGACGCCTCGCCTTCCGGTATTTTTTTGCGCTTTTTCTTGAGCCGCACGTTGCGCGGCCGCGCTGTCGCATAGGCGTCATGCGCCTGTCATTTCGCCGGGCGAAATTGCGGCGAAAGCAAGAACGACTCACTGAACATCCGCCTCCAAGGTGATTCCTAGCGACTCCACGTCGATCGTGCGCGTGCCGCGGCGAGGTGGTTTCGGCCGCAATGATTTGATGCAACGGAGAAAAGCAAAGCCATGAAACTGCGAGCCCTCTCCGCCGCCGTCGCGGCTTTCGTGGTTGTGGCCGCCGGCGCTGTCGCGCTCGATTTGGAGCTCTCCCCCTATAAGGTCGTCAACGGACTGTCGGGAAAATTGAGGTCGGTCGGCTCGGACACGATGCATCACGAAATGGAGCTCTGGGCCGAAGGATTCCAGTCGATCTACCCGAATGTGTCGATCGAACTTGTCGGCAAGGGCTCGAACACGGCGCCGCCGGCGCTCCTCTCGGGAGAAGCGCAACTCGGTCCGATGTCGCGTCAAATGACGCCGGACGAGATCGCCGCCTTCCAAGCGAAGTTCGGCTACAAGCCAACGGCGGTTCTGGTCGCGATCGACGCCTTGGCGATATATGTCCACAAGGACAATCCGCTCCAGTGCCTCAGCATGGAGCAGCTGGAGCGGGTTTTTGCGGCCGATCCGAAAAGCGGCGGCGGAAAAAGCATCCGCACCTGGGGCGAACTTGGTTTGACCGGCGAGTGGGCGGCCAAGCCAATCGCCATGTATAGCCGCAACACGCTTTCGGGCACTTACAAGTTCTTCAAACAGCATGTCTTGAGCGGCGCCGATTTCAAAGACGACATCAAGATGCAGGTCGGATCCGAAGCCGTCGTGAGCGCCGTCGGCGCCGACAAGTCTGCGATCGGCTATTCAGGCATCGGCTATAGGACGGACGCGGTGCGCGCCGTTCCCGTGAGCGCCGGCAAGGCCTGCTACGACGCCTCTTTCGACAATACCTATTCGCGCAAATATCCGCTGGCGCGAGGGCTCTACGTCTACCTGCTGAAGGATCCGAAGAAGCCGATCGACACGCTCAGCGGCGAGTTCGTCACATATGTGCTTTCGAGAGATGGCCAGACCCAGGCGAAAAAAGGCGGCTATTATCCGATCACCCGCAACATTCGCGAGCACGAGCTGACGCGCCTCGGCCTACTCGCATCGAGGTGACACGCCGGCGAAGACGCGGTCACTGACAAATGCGGTAGCCGCCATTCGATCCATGGCGCTCGATGTCGAAATGAAGATGGCTTGCGTGATAGGGATCTGATCCAGGGCCCAGGACCGTGGTGAACCAGCCGCACGCCGCCGTTCTCAGCGTCTTGACGTAAGCTGTCGATTGCGGATCCGACTGAGCGTCGATCCGAATTTTTCGACCGTCCGAGAAAACAAATGCGCCGACATCAAGGGCGAGTCCTTTGGCGTGCGCGCTCAGCTTGGCCCCGCTATCGTGATTACGGCCGCGGCATTCGTATCCCGAACCTGTATCGATCGCGACGAGCGAGGCGCCCACAGTCCCAGCGCCGAGCGGCGCCAGCAGATTTTTCACGTAATCGGAAAACTGCAGCGCGAAGCCGCAAGCCAGCAGCGGCTTTGCAATGAGCGCAACGCGCCGTATGCCGACCGTGACCGAAACGAGACGCACCGGCGCCTCGATCGCGCAACCGTCAAGCGCGCCGGTCGGCGCTTCTGCGGGTTCGAAAGCGACGCCAGCCGCGCGCATATTCGCCATGCAATCCTCGGCGGACTCGGTCTCCACGCGCGGCGTGTCGCCTACCGCGGGCTTTGCCTCGGGCAAGGGGACGTTTTGAAACTGCGGACGGCGTGGAGGCGACGGCGCGTCGAGCGCCCCAGCGGAAGTTGCGAAAGCGCTCAACGCCAGAGCGAGCGCAACCTCGACTGTACAGCGTACAAGCTCGCGAGAGATCATCGTCATCGCCTTTAGCCGCGCCATTCTTCTAATCCCCCAGATGGCGCCTACATTGGGGCAAGTGGAGGAAGCCTATGTCGAACGCCATCACCGTCACAGTGCCGCATGATCTCGGCGTCGAAGCGGCGAAAGCCCGAGTCTCCGAACAGCTGACAAAGATGCAGCGCGAATATGTGGACAAGGTCGCGCATTCCGAAGTCTCCTGGGCCGGCGACGTCGCAACGGTTCGCGTGACGGCGCTCGGTCAGACGGCGACGGCGCAGATCACGGTGCTGAAAGATTTGCTGCGCATCGACGTTCAGCTGCCCTGGGTGTTGGCGGCCATTTCGGGCAAGCTGCAGCAATTCATCTCGCGCAACGCCGGCGATGCCTTGCGCATCGGCCAAGCGTCGCAAAACGACTCTAGCGCCGCGCGTAAAACACCGTAAAGCGATGGCGCTTCCAGCCGATGTCGGCGTAGCGGAACCCGGCCTCTTCGAGCCAGGCGATCTGATCAGCGAAGGTCGCGCTGCGATCGAGTTCCGCGCGCTTTCTCGCCGCAGCGAAATCATCGGCGGCGATTCCGGAACCTAGAACATCCGCTTCCCAGCGGCGCTGATAGGCGTCCTCGATTTCGCGCGTCGCGCCGAGCGACTGGTCCGCATTGAGGAAAACGCCGCCGGGTCGCAGCGCATCATGAATCCGCCGGAAGAGGCGGCGCTTCGCCTCGTGATCGAGATGGTGGATGGACAGCGCCGAGACGACGGCGTCGAGCGGCCCGAGGAGCGGCGCGGTTGCATAATCCGCGAGCGAGAGGCGCAGGCGCGCGCCGTATATCGCAAGCCGTTCGCGCGCCGCATCGAGCATCTTCGGCGCGAGATCGACGCCTTCAACCTGCGCGCCGGGAAATCGCTTGAGAATCATTTCCGACAAAAGACCGGTGCCGACGCCAAGGTCGACGCATCGAAATTCTCCCTCGCCCACGACCTCTTCGAGAAGGTCGAGCGCGGTTCCGTAGAAGGCGTCGAAATGCGGAATGAGTTGGCGTCGCAGCGCGTCATAGCTGGGAACGGCGTTTTCGAAAGCGGCGCGCAGCGCGTCGAAATTCGACTCGGTCATATGTGATTCCCGCGAAGACCGCGGCCGTGGAGAGACGGGTTCACCGCCCTTCCGCTCGCCTTCCGAAGTCGGGCGCAGCCGTGTCCTGACCCTGCTCGACGATCGAGCGGCGGATGTCGCGGGTGCGCGAGAAAAATTCCAGCAGCCCCTGCCCGTCATTGCGCCTGATCATCCGCTGCAGCACGCTGAGATCCTCATTGAAGCGTCCGAGCATCTGCAGGACGGCATCCTTATTGGCGAGGAAGATGTCTCGCCACATGATGGGATCCGACGCGGCGATGCGCGTGAAATCACGAAAGCCGGACGCCGAAAATTTGATGACTTCGGAACGCGTCTCATCGCCAAAATCATCCGCCGTGCCGACGATATTATAGGCGATCAGATGCGGCAGGTGGCTCGTGAGCGCGAGCACGGCGTCATGATGCGCGACGCTCATCGTCTCGACGTTCGCGCCCAAACGCTTCCAGAATTTCGTCAGCTTTTCCACGGCTGCGGCGTCGGCGTCGTCGGGCGGCGTGAGAATGCACCAGCGGTTCTGAAACAGCGTGGCGAATCCTGCGTCCGGCCCGGAGAACTCCGTGCCGGCGATCGGATGGGCGGGAATGAAACGCGCTGGTTCGGCAAGATGCGGCGTCATCTGCGCGACGACGGCGCCTTTCACCGAGCCGACGTCGGAAAGAACGGCGCCCTTTTCCAGATGCGGCGCGAGGCTTTGCGCGACGTCGCCGCAAGCGCCGACAGGCGTGCACACGATGACGAGATCGGCTCCACTAACCGCCTGCGCATGATCCTGAGTCGCCACATCCGCGAGGCCGAGTTCGCTGGCGCGGCCGACGACCTCTTGCGATGAATCCATCACCGCAATGTGCCGGGCTGCGCCGAATTGGCGCGCCGCACGCGCGATCGACGAACCGATGAGCCCGACGCCGATCAGCGCCAGACGTTCACATGCAGGGTCAGCCATGAACGCCTGCTTGCGCCTTTTGCCGCACTTGGGCGCTCTGCATGAATTCGGCGAGCGCTTCGACGACGCGTTCATTCGCCTCCTGCGCGCCGACGGTGAGCCGCAGGAATTCCCCCATGCCATAGGCGCCGATGGCGCGCAGCACCAGGCCGCGCGACATGAGGAAGCGGTCGGCGTCGGCGGCCGTCAATCCAGGCGCGTCGGGAAAACGTATGGCGATGAAATTGGCGACGCTCGGCAGTACGTCGAGGCCGAGCGCGGAAATTTCCCGCGAGAGCCACGGCAGCCAGCGATCATTATGCGCGATGGCCGCATCGAGATGCGCGCGATCCGACAGCGCGGCGATCGCCGCTGCTGAACCCACGCTCGAGACATTGAAGGGCGAGCGGATTCGGTTCAGCGCGTCGATCACATGCGCGGGTCCATAGGCCCAGCCGACGCGCAGTCCCGCAAGGCCGTAAATTTTCGAGAAGGTGCGGGTCATCACGACATTTTCATGCGCATCGACCAGCGCGACGCCCGCATCATAATCCTCGCGCAGGACATATTCGGCATAGGCGGAGTCGAGCACGAGCAGCACATGCGCGGGCAGCGAACGCGCGAGCCGCGAGACTTCGCTCGCCGACAAAAACGTGCCGGTCGGATTGTTCGGATTGGCGAGAAAAACGATCTTTGTCCTCTCGCTCACACAGGCAAGCAGCGCGTCAACTTCCGCGGTGTAGTTCGTCTCGGGAGCGACGACGGGCGTTCCTCCCGCGGCCAGAGTGACGATCTTGTATTCAAGGAAGCCGTGCTGGCTGTAGACGCCCTCGTCTCCGGGCCCGATGTAAGCGAGCGCAAGCAGCTCCAGAAGATTGTCCGAGCCGGCGCCGGCGATGATCCGGTCTGGGTCTAGCGCGTAACGCGCGCCAATCGCCTCGCGCAGGGCGCGCGACGAGCCTTCCGGATACAGCGCAATCTCGCCGGCCATGTTGCGCAGGGCCTCCACCGCGCGCGGAGAAGGCCCCAGCGGCGTCTCATTGGCCGACAATTTGAACACGCGCGCAGCGCCCGGCGCGGCGCTCCTGCCGGGCACGTAAGCGTCGATCGCGAGAACGGTTGTACGGGGGGTGGGTTTGGTCATGATCAATCGCCTGGCGCGAAGACGCCGCTGCGCGCGTCGTTAAGCTGGAAGCGCATCGCATGGCTGCCGATCACGTCGACGCGCGCGCCCTCCACCCCCGCTTCGGCCAGCGCTTTGGCGAAGGACTGCGCGTCAGCGTCGCCGGCGGCCGCGACAAGCAGCGCGAGCCCTTCCGGATGGGGGGCGCTCGCGAGGATTTCGCCCTTGAGCGTCTGGAAAGCGGCGGGCAGCGCATGCGTCCAGCGCGCGAGGCCGACCGCGTAAAGCGTCACGCCCTGCGCCATTGCGTCGGCCGGAAGCCGCGCGACGACGAACATCGGCAGACCCGCAGGATGATTGGGCCGCTCGACGAAAGGCAGGCGCGCGATGATCTTGGGGGCGCCTTCGCCGACCAGGCGCATCCACCAGGCGCCATCCGAAAGCCCGCCCGTCGCGCGCAAGATCCCCAGATCGCCGGTCGACGCGGCGACCGCGTCGATCACCGCGCCAGCGCCGTGATGCGCGACATAGGGAACGGTGAAGCCGAAGTGGAAGCGCGCCGAATCGCGCATCTGCGCGTCGCCGCCGGAATCATCCGCATGCACCGAATAATTCGCCTGCACATAGGTGAAGGTCGAGACGATGACGCGCCAAACGCCTTCGACGGCGTCGAGCGGCAGGAGCCCCTGGTGACGCTCGACCAGCGCGCGCATCATCTGCGCCTCGCGATCGGGTCGAAAGGCGCAGCCGAGGCCCTGCGCGCGCTTCACGGCGATCAGCCGGTCGATGATCTCGCCGCGCTCCATGAGCAGCCGATGCATGTCGCGATCGATCCGGTCGATCTCATCGCGCAATTCGGCAAGCGTGTCCGCGGCGGGCATGAGCAAAGGCGCATTCTGCATGGCGCACTCTCTTAGGCCAGCGCGCGACGGGAGGCAACGAAGGGCGACCCGCCGTCCTCCCGGATATTGCTGAATGACAATTGTCGCCGACAGGCGGTGTGTTATGCTGTGTACATGCAATCACCGACTGCAAAGGTCAAGCGCGCAAAGCGCGAAACATCCGAGACCTTCACCGTGAGGGTCGGTCCCGAGATCAAGAAGCGGCTCGCCAGCCTCGCGGCGAGCACGGGCCGCAGCCGCTCCTTTCTCACAGCCGAGGCCATCGCCGAGTATCTCGACGCCAACGAATGGCAAGTCGCCGGAATTCGCAAAGCCCAGGGCTCTCTCGATCGCGGCGGCGGCGTTGAACATGAAGGCGTGCGTCATTGGATCGAGAGCTGGGAAACGCCTGACGAAACGCGTCGACCTTGAAGATCATCTGGTCGCCCGAGGCGATCGACGATCTCGCCGCCCTACGCGCGTATATTTCGCGGGACAATCCGTCAGCCGCCCGATGCGTCGCCCTTCACCTTTTCGAAAGGATCGAGACGACTCTTGCTGAGAATCCGCATATCGGCCGCCCCGGCCGCGTGCCTGGGACGCGCGAATTCGTCATCGACAAGACGCCCTACATCATTCCTTATCGCGTCAAGGACAACGCGCTTCAGATATTGCGCATTTATCATGGAGCGCGCCGCTGGCCGGATTCTCCTTGAGGTCAGCCCACCCCTTCCAAATGGCGGTAGGTTGTCATCTCGAATTTCGGCTCGCGACCCGTAGCAGTCGCCGCACCGAGCGGATGATGAATGCTTGGTGAACCAACTCAGTCATTCGTCGGCAGCAACGGCCCGGCCCCAAAGCGGTCATTCGGTCAGTTGTCGGTGTTTCACGGCCCTGCCTAGCCGTATTTTGCCGCCCACAACCGCTACGGCCTCACGCAGCCGTCAGCTGGTCCAACAACCCGTCCAGTCCGGTGAAATAGTTGGCTATCTTCCTCATGGTCCTGCGCAGGTTACCGAGGTCGACTGTGTCGAACGCCAGCACCATCGGCTTTCCACCCTTCTCGACGGGGTAGCGAAACGAGAAGGACATCGGATCTGCTGCCGACATCTCCCTGATGCAGGCTTCCACGGCGTCGTTAGTACCGCCGTCGTCAGTTCCGTCGGCCGCCGTCTCAATAATCGGGCGCACCTTCGCCCAGAGGTCCGTTAGACTGTGCGACTTCCAGTCCGCCTCCTCGTCGAAGTGTCGGCCATAGGTCACCAGCACATATTTCAGTTCCAACTCCATGAAGTGGCGGTACAGGAAGATAACCGGGTACACCACGGTGCCCTGGAGAACGGTGTCTGCGGCGACTGCGTCCACGAGCCTGTCGGCGGCCTCTCGGTAGCCATCTGCCATCAGCACCAGACGCGTCCATGCATGGGACGCCAACGTACCCCCGTCGGCGTACCCGCCCGGTGCGACGAATAGCCTGTCGGCCGGTTCAGGCCATGTGAACTCGGAATTGAGCAAGCTGCGAAAATCGGGCTGTGACACGTTATTTCTCCGCTAACGTGGCAGCGGGCATCTTACGCCTCCAAACGGCTCCTGTCGCCCAGGCCGTCGTGATGAACTCTCAACCGAGGCTAAAGTACTGCTTGCATGCGATTCGCCACTGTTGGATTTTATTAGTTTCGAGGCCGTGGTAGATACTTGAGGATGTAAGCCATTCGAAGTGATTACAGAGTTCGGCGCGGAGACAATCTTTCAGCGTTGTCAGTGGAGGGAGGCGGGGTGGGTAATTCACGTCTTCGTTTGGTGCCCACCACATCCAATGTGTCATACGGAACGGCTCTTCGCCAAGCGGGCAGAACGCTCGCGCCGATTCATGGATTGCCACACCATACGGAGGGGCTGCGGCTTCTCCGCGGTAGGCTTGGATCAGTGCGGGCCCGAACATTACACGATCAAGGAAAGGCTCCCCTTCTCTAAGCTGCTTGGGGCGTAAGCCCGGTACGAGATCGTCGCCGAAATAGACGGGGCCATAAGCTATCCCGCTCCTGAGTAGGAACCGATCGTGTGGCCTTGGGATCGCAATGAAGTTGGCGGACAGCATTATCATTGTCCGGCCGACCATCGACATCAGTTCACGCTTGGATCGGGCGACGATAAAAACGCCGTCGTTGATTGGCAGGAGTCGTCCTTCAAAACCGCAACCTTTTCGGCTGCGTTCGATGGCTATGTGAAGCCTCGCGAGGAAGTTCGCAGTCTTCTGCACTGAAGTCCCCATCGCGTGGCCTGCGCCCATGAGGTCGACCCAGCCGACATAGTAGTTTTCCGCTGCTTTCAAATGTTCGGAATTAAAGTTCAGTTCCCTAACTCGAAGTTTTTTTGCGTAGGTTCTAACGTGATAAAATTCGTCTTCGATATTTGCGTCGCCTGTCATTTTTTCGTCCCCTCCACCCACGAGTGGCATAGGGCCACGTCTCTCGCAACGCGTTTTGATGGCCTCCCGGGGGCATCCCTAGAACGACTACTGAAGGCAGCCAACGTCTGCTTGTGGCTAATAAATCAGCGTCAGCTGTTGGCGCGAAGTGGCCACCTCGCCCGCAGCCAAAAGTTTCCACTTCCCCCCAAAAGGTCGCCATCTACCCCGCCCCTTCCAACAACCGCGCCGCAGCAGCCCGCGCCTCCTCGGTGATCGCCGCGCCCGACAGCATGCGGGCGATCTCCTCGCGCCGCTCGCCCTCGGCAAGCACCGCGACGCTGGTCGCGACCCGCTTGTCCTTGCCGGTCTTCGCCGGCGCGCCCTTGCTGATGCGAAGATGCTGGCCGGCGCGCGCGGCGACCTGCGGCGCGTGGGTGACGGCCAGCACCTGCGCGCGCGCGGCGAGACGCGCCAGCCGCTGACCGATGGCGTCGGCCACGGCGCCCCCGACCCCCGTGTCGATTTCGTCGAAAACGAGCGTCGGGGCCGAGCCGCGATCGGCGAGCACGACCTTTAGCGCCAGCATGAAGCGCGCGAGTTCGCCGCCCGACGCGACCTTGGTCAGCGGACCGGGGCGCGATCCCGGATTGGTCTGCACCCAGAATTCGACGCGATCGATTCCTTCCGGCCCGGCGGACTCCGGGTCGCTCGTCACCTGCGTCGAAAAATGCGCGCCCTCTAACCGCAGCGGCTTCAACTCGGCGTCAACCAGCGCATCGAGTTTCTTCGCCGCTGCGCGGCGCGCCGCGGATAGGGCCAAGGCCGTCTCGTCATAGGACTGCTTGGCGTCCGCAAGCGCGCGCCCCAGCGCGACCAGCCGCGCTTCGGACGCATCGAGTGCGGCGATGTCATTGGCGAATTTTTCTTCAAGCTTCGCAAGGTCGGCGACCGCGACCTGATGCTTGCGCGCGGCGCCGCGCAGCGCGAACAGCCGCTCCTCGACCCGCTCCAATTCCGCCGGATCGAATTTCGTCTCAGTGAGCGCCTGTTGGAGCGCCTCCTCGGCGAGACCCAAGGCGTCGACAGCCTGCGTCAAGGCGCGCGCAGGCGCGTCCAGCAGTTGCGGCGCCTGCGTCAGACGCCGCTCCAGCCGCCGCGCCGCCTGAGCGATTTCCCGCGCCGGTGATCCGTCATTTGAAAACGCCGAGAGCGCGTCGGAAATGTCGGCGGCGACCTTTTCGGCGCGCTGCATGAAGAGCCGACGTTCGGCGAGCGTCTCTTCCTCGCCCTCTTGCGGCGCCAGTGCCGAAAGCTCGGCGTGCGCGTGGCGTAGATATTCTGCGTCGGCGCGCGCCTTGGCGACGCGCGCGTCTTCTTCCGCCAATGCGCGGCGCGCCGCCTGCCACGCGCCATAACGCGCGCGCACGTCATTCGCCTGCGCGATAAGGCCGCCATGCGCGTCGACGAGCGCGCGATGCGCATTCGGATCGACGAGCGCGCGTTCGTCATGCTGACAATGAATCTCGACGAGTTCGCGCCCGATGGCGCGCAGCGCCTGCGCGGTCGCAGGCTGATCGTTCACAAAGGCGCGGGTGCGGCCGTCCGCCGCCTGCACGCGGCGCAACACCAGCTCGTCCTCGCTCGCCAATCCGAATTCGCGCGCCGCGAGATGCGCGGGATGATTCGCAGGCGTATCGAACGCCGCCGTCACCTGGCCCTGTTCGCAGCCGGCGCGCACGAGCGACGCATCGCCCCGACCCCCGAGCGCCAGCACGAAGGCGTCGAGCAGAATCGACTTTCCCGCGCCGGTCTCTCCCGTAAGCGTCGTCAGGCCTGGCGCGAATTCCAGGTCGAGCGCGTCGATCAGCACGATGTCGCGAATGGAAAGACGGACCAGCATGAGGCTTTGCTCAAATGCCCTGGGCGCGCACATGCGCCGGAAGCCGCGCGCCGGCGACGCGCGGACGGCCCTCGATTATAGTCGCCAGCGCCCTTTTCCAAACGGAGATTTTTTTGGCTGATTTCGGCATTGACGACATTCGCGCGCTGCTGAGCGCAAAACCGCGACCTGTCGGGTGGCCGGCGCGGCGCGCGCGCATCGAGGAAGTCGGCGCCGCTTGGCCGATCGCGCCGGATATCTCATTGGCGCGCGCGTCGATCGACGGCATCGCCGCCGAATGGTCTTGCGCGCCAACGAGCGACCCCTCGCGCGCGCTGCTATTCTTCCATGGCGGCGGCTATTGCTCCGGCTCGATCGTCAGCCATCGCCGCATGGCCACGGAAGCGGGGCGCGCCGCGCGCGCCCGCACGCTCGCCGTCGACTTCAGACTGGCGCCCGAACATCCGTTTCCCGCCGCCTATGACGATGCGCTCGCGGCCTGGCGGTTTCTTCGGCATCAGGGGTTTGCCGCGCGCCAGATCGCGGTCGGCGGCGACAGCGCCGGCGGCGGGCTGACGTTTGCCTTGCTGATGCGGCTGCGCGACCTCAAGGAAGCGCTCCCCGCCTGCGCCTGGCTCGTCTCGCCTTGGACCGATCTCACCCTCTCCGGCGAGACGCTGGCGACGAAAGACGACGTCGATCCGCTGCTGCATAAGGCCTATCTCGAGGAACTGGCGCAGGCCTATGTCCCGGCCGGAGTCGATCGCCGTGACCCGCGCGTCTCGCCGCTTTTTGGCGACCTGAGCGGCTTGCCGCCGCTCATCATCCAGGTGGGTTCAAACGAAACGCTGCTCGCCGATTCGACGCGACTCGCCGCTGCGGCCGGCGGCGCCGACGTCTCGGTCACGCTGGAGATTTGGCCGCGCATGATCCATGCGTGGCACTTATGGAATGCAAGGCTTGAAGAGGGCCGGCGCGCGCTCGCGCATGCCGGCGCATTCATGCAGGGGCGGCTCTCGGAAGACGGCTAGATCGCGTGCAGCGTCTTGCCGATCTTCGACAGCCAGGAACCTGTGTATTCGTGCGGCTCGAGACCGTCCGTTTTCAGCAACGCGTGAGCGTCCTTATACCACTGCGAATCCGGGTAATTATGCCCCAGGATGGCGGCGGCGGTCTGCGCTTCGTTGGTGACGCCCATTGCGAGATAGGCTTCGGTGAGGCGATAGAGCGCCTCTTCGGTATGGCGCGTCATCTGATATTTGCCGAGAACGTCGTGGAAACGGTTGATCGCGGCAGGGTAGTTCTTGCGAAGCAGATAGAAGCGCCCGACGTTCATTTCCTTGGCGGCGAGTTGGTCTCGCGTCACCTGCATTTTGTATTTGGCGTCGTTCACATATTCCGACTTCGGGAATTTCTGTACAAGTTGCGAGAAAACCTCGAGCGCCTTCTCCGCCGACTGCTGATCGCGCATGACGTCCGGCACCTGATTATAGAAGGACATGCCTGCGAGATAGTAGACATAGGGCGTATCGGCGGAATTCGGATAAAGGCCGATATAACGCATCGCCGACTGCACGGCGTCGTCATATTTTGGGTGCTCGTACTGAGCGAAGGTCGTCATCAACAGGCCTTTGCGGGCCCAGTCCGATGAGGGATACTGCTTTTCCAATTCGCCAAATTTCTTGGCTGCTCCCTCGTAGTCCTTGACCTTCAGCCGCGCCAAACCGGCGTTATAGAGATCCTCGGCCGGAATGTCGGGCGTGATTTCCGTCTGATATTTCGTCCCCCCGCCGCCGAAGAGACCGAAACCGCTGGTGATCGAGTCCATGAGGTCGGCGCGCGCCGGCGCCGCGCCGATCGACAAGGCCGACGCCAAAGCCAACACTTTGAATGAACGTGCGAAAACCGACATGTGATGCCCCATTGCGGCGCGGCCGCGACGCTCACGCGTCCCGGCGCCCTCCTAGCTCAATCAGCCAAATCGCCGTCGCAGGACGCCCCTGCCCTGCCCTAACGGCGCGGCGGCGCACCGATCCCGCCTTTGCGGTCGGCTGAAAGAAGAACCTTCATCTGGCGAGATTATGGCGATAGGCTTCGGCCTGTCGCACTCATGCCTTCGTTATGCGCATCGAGTTCGAACGCCAGCGCGCCCGAGCGCGCCGCAGCTTCGAGCAACGCGAGATTAAGACTATGCCCGCCGCGATAGGAGCGGAAGGCGCCGATAATCGGCGCCCCGGCCAGCGCCAGATCGCCGACGACGTCGAGCATCTTGTGACGCACGCATTCGTCGGCGAATCGCTCCCCGTGCGGATTGATCGCGCCGCGCGCGTCAAAGACGAGCGTATTGTCGAGATTGGCGCCAAGCGCCAGACCTTCACGCCAAAGCCGCTCCGCATCGCGCATGAATCCGAAACTGCGGGCTCCGGCCAATTCGCGCCGAAACGTCTCGGGCGTCAGATCAAGCGCCAAGCGTTGGCGTCCGACTGGACACGGGAAGGCGATTTCCACATCCAAACGAAGGCCGGCGTCCGCTGGCGCGAGTTCCGCCCAGCCGGCCCCGTCGGATACGCGCGCGGGCTTCATGACACGCAGCGCGTGCCGCGGCGCGGATAGAGCGACGACGCCGACTTCGTCGATCGCGAAGACGAAATCGCGGGCCGAGCCGTCCATCGCGGGGACCTCGTCGCCCTCGAGCACAACCAGCGCATTGTCAACGCGCAGCGCCGCAAGCGCGGCCATCACATGCTCGACGGTCGACACGCTTGCGCCGTCGCCGGCGAGCCGTGTCCGCAGTATCGATGCGTCGACGCGCGACCAATGCGCTTCGATCTCGGCTCCGGCGACGCTGAAAACGATCCCGACGTCAGCGCCGGCCGGCGCGAGCGTCATCCTGGCGGGACGGCCGCCGTGCACGCCCTGGCCGGTTAACGTGAAGCTTCGTGCGACTGTCTGCTGAACCGCTGGCGCGGCCGCGCTTCCGGGAAGCGCAGCGCGGCGCGCGCGCAACGCATGTCGGCGTGAATCCGAACGAATGGCGCAACCCTCCCCTAAAGCCCGGACGAACGATAGCAAATCCGGGCGCCGACGCTCCAGTCACGCTTTCTTACGATTTGTTACAAGACCCCGGGGCCAAATTGAAAAGGCCCGCGCGAGGCGGGCCTTTTGCCGATTATGGAGCGTCTCAGTGGTTGGCCTGGCGGCGCAGGAAGGCCGGGATCTCCAGTTGATCCTCCTCGGACGGGCGCGGTTGCAGGGCGCGACGACCGTGCGAATCGAGCGCGGCATGTCCGCCGGGAGCAACCGGCGCCTGCGCGGCCGGTCGCTTGCCATATTCGGCGTGCGTCGCCGAAGGCTGGCTAGCCATTTGCGGGCGCTGGGTCGGCGCCGGGGGCGCGCCATGTATCGAATCTTCCTGACGGCTTGCCCCGAAGGAGGCGAGCCGCTCGAAAATCGATTTGCGACGTGGATCGCCAGCGCTCATCTGCTGACGCAGCTGTTCCTGGATGGGCTGGGGAAAATCCTCGATCTGCGGCATGCGCGGCGCACGCGGCTGTTCCGGGGCCGGCGGCACATAGGCGCCGGCCGGCGCTTCGTGGCGCTCGGCTTCGAACCTCGGCTCGCCATAGGCGAGACGCGGCGGCGCCGGCTCGATGTAGACGCCATGCGCCGGCGCCTGCTCCGAATAATAGCCGGCTGCGGCCTGCGGCTCTTCGCGATGACGCAAAATCGGCGCGGCCTCGACAGCTGGCGCGGCCTGCTGGGCGCGCGCCTGCTGCAATTGGGCGCGCAGGCGCTCGGCGGCTTCGGCGAGACGCGATTCGCTCGTCGGATCATCGGCCGTGATGGCGGTCAGGTCGATGCCCGTCGCGACGACGGAGACGCGCACCACGCCTTCAAGCGACGAATCGAATGTCGCGCCCAGAATGATGTTGGCGTCCTCGTCGACCTCCTGGCGAATACGGCTCGCCGCCTCGTCGACTTCATAGAGGGTCAGATCGTGGCCGCCGGTGATCGAGATCAGCAGGCCGCGCGCACCCTTCATCGACACTTCGTCGAGCAGCGGATTCGCAATCGCGGCTTCCGCGGCAAGATTGGCGCGATTTTCGCCCGTCGCCTCGCCGGTGCCCATCATCGCCTTGCCCATGCCGCGCATGATCGAGCGAACGTCAGCAAAATCGAGATTGATGAGGCCTTCCTTGACCATCAAATCCGTGACCGAGGCGACTCCCGAATAGAGAACCTGGTCGGCCATGGCGAAGGCGTCGGCGAAGGTCGTCTTCTCCGTGGCGATGCGGAAGAGATTCTGATTCGGGATGACGATCAGCGTATCGACGCATTTTTGCAGTTCGGAGATGCCCGATTCGGCGATGCGCAGGCGACGCTGACCTTCGAAATGGAACGGCTTCGTGACGACGCCGACGGTGAGAATGCCCATTTCGCGCGCGATCTGCGCGATCACCGGCGCGGCGCCCGTGCCGGTGCCGCCGCCCATGCCGGCGGTGACGAAGCACATATGCGCGCCGGAGAGATGCTCGCGAATTTCTTCGCGCGCTTCTTCCGCGGCGGCGCGGCCGACTTCTGGCTGAGCGCCGGCGCCCAGTCCTTCCGTCACCTGCAGGCCCATTTGAATGATTCGCTCGGCCTGCGACGACGCGAGCGCCTGGGCGTCAGTATTGGCGACAAGGAAATCGACGCCCGACAGACCAGAGGTGATCATATTGTTGACGGCGTTGCAGCCGCCGCCGCCGACGCCGCAAACCATGATGCGGGGCTTCAATTCCCTGAGTTCGGGAGCTTTAAGGTTGATCGTCATCTGCCAGGCCTCTCACCAATGCGTTCACAACTCGGCGCCCGTTGTCCTTCGCCCTTGGACGCCCGGTCGCCGAACGCGTCGTCCTTGGCAATCATGCTCGGCGCGTCGAATGGCGCGCCGGGTCGAAAGAATCACTTCCACGCGATACTAGAAGCTTTCTCTTAACCATCTCCCTACGCGCGAGATGTATCCGTCAGTTCCCGTCGCCGCGCGCTCGATCCGGCGCGGCTCGAAATATTCATGCGCGGCGACTTGCGGATAAACGAGCAGCCCGGCCGCGGCCGCGAAGGCG
Organism: Methylocystis suflitae; assembly: GCF_024448135.1. GTDB lineage: Bacteria > Pseudomonadota > Alphaproteobacteria > Rhizobiales > Beijerinckiaceae > Methylocystis > Methylocystis suflitae. Next base: position 1,998 of record NZ_JAMRYX010000184.1, on the reverse strand, counting down.
GGGCTCTTCGAGGAATCCGGCAAGCCTTCGACGCCGATCGGGCGTCCAACCCGAACCTGGCCGCCGAGAATGCGGCGCGCCGACTCGGCGACGCCTGTGAGCTGGCTCGCGCCGCCCGTCAGCACGATGCGGCGACCAGGACCGCTCGGATGCCCGGCCTTCGCCAAGCGATCGCGCAGAAACTCCAGCGTTTCTTCGATTCGCGGGCGGATGATGCGCACGAGATGCGATTTAGGCGCGTGCGCCTTGTGATCGCTCTCGCCGACGTGGTCGAAGGAAATGGTTTCGCGCTCGTCTGATGTCGAAGCGATCGCCGAGCCATGAAAGGTCTTCAGCCGCTCCGCGTCGGAGAGCCGCGCGTCGAGTCCGCGCGCGATATCCATCGTGACGTGGGCGCCGCCAAGCGTCACCGCGTCGAGGTGAATCATCTCGCCTCGGGCGAAAACGGCCACGGATGTTGATCCAGCCCCCATGTCGATGACCACGACGCCCATCTCGGCCTCGTCGGGTTCGAGAGTGGAGAGCCCGGCGACATAAGGCGCGGCGGCCATAGCTTCGACGCTGAGATGGCTGCGCTCGACGGCGACGAGAAGGTTGCGGGCGGCGGCCTGATCACAGGTCGCCACGTGGAGATCGACCGCAAGCTCTTCGCCGATCATGTCCTTGGGCTCTCGGATGCCAGACACCCCGTCGAGCGAAAAGCCCGTTGGCAAAGAGTGCACGGCGACGCGGCCGCGATGGAGATGATGCGCGGCCGACGCCTCGAGAACCCGATGAATGTCGTGTTCGGCGACTTCGCGGCCGCCAATGACGCGTTTCGCCTGAAAATGCTGCGAGGACAGCCGGCCTCCCGACGCCGTGACAAGGACCCGCTCCACCTGCATGCCGGCCATGCGCTCGGCGGCGTCCACGGTTTGCCGAATCGCGGCGTCGGCGGCGGCCATGTCGACCACGAGGCCATTCTTGACGCCCAGAGAGCGCTGATGGCCGATGCCAACGACACGAACGCGATGCGTACGCCAATCGCCGGGCGCGACCGCGCCAAGCGGCGTGAGGCGCGCGATCAGGCAGACGATCTTCGACGTGCCGACGTCAAGCGCCGCGAACGTCGCCGAGCGACGTGGCGAGAGCGGCTTCATGCGCGGCGGGACACCAGGGGAAATCATGCAGCTATCCACCACTCTTGGTCGACTTATGCGGCGCGAGCTGCGCTTCGCGCGCCGCAGCGGCCTCTTCCGTCAGCCTCACGCTGACGCGGTCGGGAATGCGCAAGTCGATGAACATGACGTCCTTGTCGAGGATCCGCGCCTCTCGCTGCAGCCGCGCGAGCGTCTCCAGCGCGTCAGCCGGACCGACCTCCGGCAGCTTCACCGTCACGCCGTTCGTCATCTCGAAGTTCCAGCGGCGTCCCGCGACGAGCACGCCGGCCTTGATCCGATGCGCGAGGTCGCCGGCCCTGGTCATCAGCATGAGAAATTCGAGTAGCCGCTTCTGCGCGCCTTCGCCGACGACGAACGGCAGACCGAGATAGCGCTGGTCGCGCAATTCATCGATCGGCACCCCGTCTTCAGAAATGACGGCGACGCGTCCGTCGCGCTGCCACAAGGCGCTTGGCTGCCGCTCTTCGATCGCGATGACCAGGCGATCGGGGTAGAGCTTCATCACCCGCGCGGATTTGACGAGGGGGACCTGCATCAGCCGGTCGCGCACCGCCGTCGCATCGAGAAAGGGCAAGGAGTTTCGCGGCCCGACGCCTGCAGCGTCGAGGAGTTCGCGTTCGGTCAACCGCGATTGACCGGTGATGGTGACGGCGGAAATCGGAAACCCGGCGACGCGCGCCGCGATGTCGTAGAGCTCGCCCTCGCTCGCGACGAGCGCGGCGTAGCCGCCGTTCTGGACGAATCCTGCCGCGCCGATCGCGGCGAAGAGCGCGAACGTCGCCAGAGCGCCGACGCCAGGACGGCCCAGCAAGGCGAGGCGCGAAAGGAGACGTTCACC
>NZ_JAMRYX010000183.1 GCF_024448135.1 Methylocystis suflitae | reverse complement strand
GTGCCGATCGCGATGGCGCTGATTTTCCTGTTGCTGTATCTGACCTTCAACTCGGTGCTGCAGGCGACGCTGGTGTTCTGCAATGTGCCCTTCGCGGCGATCGGCGGCATTTTGGGCCTGTGGCTTTCTGGAGAATTCATGTCAGTGCCCTCGTCGGTCGGCTTCATTGCGCTTGTCGGCATCGCCGTGCTCAACGGCGTCGTGCTCATCTCCTACATCAACAAGCTTGTGGACGAAGGCACGCGCAGCACGCGCGAAGCGGTGCTGGAAGGCGCGCGTCGGCGGATGCGGCCCGTCTTGCTCACCGCCACCATCGCGGCCTTCGGCTTGATCCCGTTCCTGTTCGCGCATGGGCCCGGCGCCGAGATCCAGCGCCCGCTCGCCATCGTCGTCATTGGAGGTTTGATCTCGGCCACGGTGCTGACCTTGATCCTGCTGCCGATTCTTTACGATCGCACCGCCAATCTCGGCTTGGTCATTCGTCAGAAGTTCCGCGCGCGAGCGATGCGGCAACCCGCGCCAATGCGTGCGCGCGAGGACGCTCGCGTATGAGGGTCGGCGCAATCCTTATAACGACGATGCTCTTTACGCTTACCGGCTCGGCGTTAAGCGTGGAATCCGAAGAGACATTTCGCGCGGCGACGGCAGAGGAGCCGATGCGCGGTGAGGTTACCCTGAAGGGCAAGAAAAAGATCAGGGCTAGAATTAAACGCAATAAGGCTGCGTCGCCCGGCAAGAAGCCCCTCGTCAACAAGATCCCACATGGCAATGTGCTGGCGCAGCATCTTCAACTGGCCGTCTCCATCGATGCTCAGAGTCGCTCGCTCGAGGCGCGGTTTCGCGCCATTTCGGCGCGCTACGCGACCGCGAATTCGATTACGCCTGGCTCGCCCTTCGTCGGCGGCTTGCAGCGTAACGCTCCAGCCGGTAATTTGCGCAACTATAGCGAAACGGAAGTCGAGGCCGGAATGCCGCTTTGGCTGCCGGGCCAGCGCGACGCCTTTGCGGCGACGGTGACCACCGGCCTTTCCGAGGTCGAGGAGCGACTGGCGTTACGTCGCCTCGACGTCGCGGCGCTGTTGCGGGACGCCTGGTGGAATGCGCAGCGCGCAGCGCGCGAAGGCTCCGTGGCGCGCAATCGTGTCGCCACGGCGCGCGACATTGGCGCGGACATGACTCGCCGGGTCGAACTTGGCGACGCCTCGCAGTCTGATGCGCTGCTTGCAGAGAATGAGACGCTCGCCGCTGAAACGGAATTGGCGCAGGCGGAAGGCGCCCTAAAAGTCGCGCGCGTAAACTATATGGCGCTGACCGGCGGCGCGCCTCCGGCGGGGAAGCTCGAATCCGTGCGCCCTGTAGGGGACATCGAAGACCATCCTGCTTTGCGGACGCCGCGGGCGGCGCTCGCCCGCGCCGAGGCGCAGGCGCAACTTGTCGACGCGACGCCGATCGACAACCCCGAGCTCGCAATCTTTGGCCGGCGCGAATATAATAATCAATATTCAACGGACCCTTCGCAGACCATCAGCAATCAACGCACGGATTCGACGACCGTGGGCGTGCGCCTTCGCATTCCTCTGCCGACTGCCGGCCGCAATGAACCAAGACGCGCCGAAGCGTTGGCAGAGATGGATCGCGCCCGCGCCGAGTATGAACGCACCAAGCGCATCGTTCTCGCCGAAATAAAAGCGTCGCGCGCCGCGTTGGCGGCGGCGCAGCGCGCTGCAGGCCTCGCCAATAGCCGGCTGGTCGTCGCCAACGATCAATTCGAACTGTCGCGCAAAGCGTTCAAGCTTGGCGAAATTAACGCCTTCGATCTCTATCGCGTTCGCCAGATCCAGCTGGAAGCGCAGCGCATGCAGGCGAACGCCTCGATCAATGCCGGCGTCGCGATCTCGCGGCTCAATCAGGCTTTCGGTTACGCTCCTTAGAAGCTGTAATCGTCGGCGGATACAATGAGCACGCCGTTGGCAAGGCTCTCCATGGACGAGGTTTTTCAGCGAGCCTTGCGGCTGCTCCATCATCCTCGGCCGAAAGCCGCGTTAGCGTCTGCATAGTTTGTTTGACGCATAGCTCGGATAAACGAGCCGGATGACCTCGCTAGGCAGATGTACCATCGCGGCTAACACATAGGCGATTGATCAGCGCCCCTGCTGGGGGATGAGCTGCGCCCGCCCGCTGCGTGAAGCATTCGGCACTGAGCCTTGCCGTAGCCGCTTGCGCGGGAAGCGCCCTCAGGAGCCGATCGACGAGCGCGCAGGGGGCGACTGGTCCTAAAAATAGACACGGGCCGAAGGTAGCGTTGGCGCTTCGCGAGGATAGCGTAGTGAGGGTGAGAATCGTGAACCAGGACTATGGCCAGATCAACACGGCCAAAGCGAACTTCGACGAAATCTACGTCATGGACGATCCCAGGTCGTACTATTCTGTCCTGGGCGGGTTGGACTACCTGATCCCTGACGTCGCAGAGCCTGTCATTCGGCAGGTGCTCGCTGCGAAGACTTCCGGCGGGAAAAGGCCTATCGTGCTCGACGTCGGTTGCTCGTACGGCATCAACGCTGCGGTGCATCGTTTTCCATTGACCTTTGATAAGCTGAGGCGCAGATATGCTAGGCGCGAAATGGTGGAGTCATCCTCAGATGATCTGTTGCGGCTCGACGCCAATTATTTCGCGGCTTGGCCGGATCGTGGCGTAGCAGGCTTTATTGGCCTTGACGTCTCCGAGCCTGCAATCCGTTACGCCAAGAGCGTCGGTTTGATCCTGGATGGCGTCGTCGCCGATCTCGAGGAAAGCGAGTTGTCGTCGGACGCTGCGCGCATCGTCTCTCGCGCGGACGTCATTCTTTCTACGGGCTGCATCGGCTACCTGGGCGAGGCGACTTTTCGCAGGCTACTCGCGCAGATGAAGCGCCGGCCGTGGGTGATCTCCTTCGTGCTGCGCATGTTTCCCTTTGATAGGATCGCCCAGGCGTTGAGTGACTTTGGCTACGTCACGGAGCACTTGGACGGCGTATCTTTCATACAGCGGCGCTTCCGGACCCGTGATGAATTCGATCATACGTTGCAGACGCTCGCGGCGCTCGGAAAAGATACCCAGGGCCTGGAGGGGGAAGGCCTCTATCACGCCGATTTCTACATTTCTCGTCCCGCGCCGAAGAAGCGGCGGAACTGCCGCTCTGTGAGTTCGTAACGATCGCAAGCGGCCGCTTTCGTTCGTTCGGACCGGGCTATGTCCACGTCGAAACTGAAGAAGGCAAGCTCGTCACGCTGGAGTCCTGAGCGCGGTATCGAGGAGTACCCTGTGACGTCGGGAGGTCAGAAAGCGATTGCGCCCGCTCAACGCTGCATTTCGCCGGCAGGGGGAGGAGTGGCAGCGCCAGGGGACCAGGCCAGGGGCGGGAAGTTTCCGTCTTCATGTCTAATTACGCCGCCGTCGATCGGCTACGCCACGACGAATCATAAATCGCAGGGGGCGACGGTCGATCGCGCGTATGTGCTCGCCTCCGACCGCGTGGACCGGCATCTCGCCTATGTCGCCATGACGCGGCATCGCGAGCAGGCGATGCTTTACGCCGGCCGCGACGAGGTCAAGGACCTCGCGGCGCTGTCGGAGCGGCCGCCGCGCTCCGGCGCCAGACGACGCTCGATTACGGCGAACGGGAATCGCCGCGCGCAGCGAGATTGTCATGCCGCAACAAGCGCAGATGGCCGAACGCTCGCCAGGCGAGCGCTTGCCCGAACCGTCGCGAGCGAGAGAAACGCGGGCCGAGGCGCCTGCGGCCAAGACACGAGGCATGTTCGCCGGTCTCAATCTCAGCGCTGGCCGGTCGCGGGCGCCGGATGCGCAAGCGTTTGCGCGCGTGAAGGTCGCGACGCGGGCGGGAATGGCGCCGGTCGCCGAGCAGAGAAACCAGCGGGACGAGCTAGAGCAGGCCATGGACGGGTTGGCGCGAGCCTTGAGCGAGGCGGCGCGGATGTGAGCGTAGATCTGCCGGTACCGGAGTACC
>NZ_JAMRYX010000182.1 GCF_024448135.1 Methylocystis suflitae | reverse complement strand
AACTCAATGGCGTCGATCCGCAAGCCTATATGGCCGACGTCCTCACGAAGATCGTCGACGGCCATCTCGCGAGCAAACTCGATGAACTGATGCCTTGGGCCTACGCGACGCCCGCCGTGCTCAAAGACGTGGCCTGATAACAGCGGTTACGTTTCATTCATTGTTGAAGGAGATACAGCGGAAGATCGATCGAAGTTAGGCCCAGACTCACATGGCTGACGGAGAAACGCCCGCCGGCAAGCAAGGGCGGGCGTTTCTCGATTCATTGTGGCCGCGTCAGTTTGTGACCGTCAGACGCCTCCTGACCACAGAGAAGACGTCGGCCGACACGATATTGGTTGCCGCTAGCTCGTCAACGCTCTTGAACGGGCGGGCCTGTATAATCGCTTCGGCCTGGACCTTGGTCAGACCCTTGACGGCGGAGAGCTCTTCGACCGTCGCCGTATTGATGTCGACGCGCGCCTCGGCTTTCGTCGGCGCGGCAGTCGTCCCCGCGCGCGGGGGATATTTCTCGACCGGCGCGGTCTGAGCCATGACGGGCGCCGCCGCAAGAAGGGTGGCGGCGATAATGGCGGTGCGTTTCATGGGATAAACTCCTGATCTACGCCCCCATGTCGGGATCAGCTTTCCCGCGCGGTCCCGATCAGCGCGCTTATCTTCGCGTTCACGCTCTGAACGCACGCTGAAGTTGATGTTCATCCAAGGTTCAGTCCAGGCTGGAAGCTTAAGAATCGTCCGGCTCAATTCGGCGCGGACACGGCGTGGAGACGAGAAGCGGCTAATTGGAAGACTTCCCGACCTTTGGGAACCGCGTTCGGCGCGTCTCTCGACAAGGGCGTGCAATATCCGCCCGACTCGCGGTAGCCGGGGCACCGACGCCGGTTTTCCGCCAGGGCATCGCGGTATGGGCCGGTCCGCGCCGCTGCCTAAGTCCTGCTAACGCTTAACCTTGACGATTTTTTAAGGGAAACCGATCGATTGTGGCGCAATTCCTTTCCCTTCAGGGAGGATGCGTCATGCCAAAGAAAGCGCGAGAGCGCTGGTGCAACGCCACCGCCTGTGAAACTGAGCAGCGATCCGCCGTTGCGAAAGCGATTGGCTTACATCTGCAAGTCACGTTCGCCGGAGTTGTTCGCGAGCCGTTGCCTGAGAGGATGTCTGCTTTGCTGAGCGAACTAAGCGAACCGGAAAGGCGCGCTCAAAGCATTCGCAGGCGTTAAATCGGCGCTAAGTTTACCAAGGCGTTAATTTGGGAAGCGCCCCCTCCGATCGGCGATGCACGCCAAATCCGCAGCCGTGACAGTTGCGGCCGGTGATCGTTCGATCAAGCGCCATTGCACGGCGCTGCCTGCGCCTCTCCGGGGAATCCCCCACTTCTCCGAGTCACCCGGAAACCGTATGAAACGGTTATGGCACCGGTCGGGTGACGATCGTCGTACCGCCCGACTTGAAATGGAAATTAATGCCCAAAGATTTTCCCTGGGGCGCTGCGTCAACGCCGCCGAGCTGAACATCTCGGCACTCGCGCCGCGCCGCCTCTGTCCAGCGTCGCCAAATTTGAAGTCCTTCTTCGTCAGTGGAGTCGAGGAGAGGCGCGGTGGCGCGTAGAGTCGCGTTCCGTTTCCCCTGCTCATCAAACCCGGACGTGCAGATTTCCCGCATCCGGCTTTCCGACTGGCTTCATCATAATGCCCACGGCGGCGATACCTTGAGCTATTGCCGATTTTGGGTGATGGCAAGCATCAAGCGGCGGATTTTTGATCGGGCGCGATTTCGATTCCGTCATGGAACTTTACACCGCTGACGACCTTGGGCAGTCCTTGCAGTCGACGCCAGGTTTCGACGCCTCCATCAGCTTGAACACCATGAGACGCGCCGTGTCCTGCGAGAACGCGCCTTTTGTGCGGACCGTACGATGGCGCACCGTCGCAAATGCGCTCTCGATCGGGTTTGAGGTTCGCAAATGCGTCCAATGCTCTGCGGGAAAATCTAAAAACGTCAGCAAGGCGTCGCGATCCTTTATCAGGCAATCGACGGCCTTCGGGTATTTCGCCGCAAACTTCTCGGCGAAAATGTCCATCGCCGTATCCGCCGCCGCGCGGCTCTCCGATAACCAGATCTCGCGCAAATCCTTGTACGCGGCGCTTTGCAAGGCCTTCGGCAGCTTGTCGAGAACGTTCAGCGTCTTGTGAACCC
>NZ_JAMRYX010000181.1 GCF_024448135.1 Methylocystis suflitae | reverse complement strand
TCAAAATAGTGGAACAGGTTCCCAGCGAAAAAGTCTGTCAACTTTTTCGAAAATCTGCGCTACGAGCCCGAGCCGGTGAGCTTGTGAATGAGTCGCGCGATGTCGTTATATGTCGAGAAAATCATCAGCGCGCCGACCATCGCGAGACCCACTCGGAAGGCGACTTCCTGCGCGCGCTCATTGAGCGCGCGGCCGCGCGCCGCCTCAATCGCGAAGAACAGCAAATGCCCGCCGTCGAGCAGCGGCACCGGCATAAGATTGAGCAGACCGATCGAGACTGAGAGAATCGCGATGAGGCTCAACAGCGGCGCGATGCCCACCTTGGAGACCGCCTGCGCCATTTGCCCCGAGACTTGCGCGATGCCGATCGGTCCGGAGAGTTGATCGGCGCTCTCCCGTCCGGTGACGAGTCCGCCGATGTAATTTCCCGTGCGGCGCACGACCGTCCATGTTTCCTGCACGCCCATCGCCACCGCGTCGGCGGGTCCGTAGCGTTCCTGGCGGATGTCGGCCGCGGCCTTCGACGCCTGAATGCCCAGCATGCCGATCCGGATTTTGCCGATCGCGCTCTCGACCTCGCGCAGGGCGGGAACGACCGGAAGCGTCAGCTGCTGATCGCCGCGCTGAATCACGAAAACGAGTTTCTTGTCGGCCGAACCCGAAACGATTTCCTGCAGATTCGAAAAGGAGTCGACCGGCGCGCCGTCGACGGTCAGCACCAGGTCGCCGGCCATGAAGCCCGCAGCGGCGCCGGCCCCGCCGGGCGTCAGCGAGCCGACGCGCGGCGCATAGATCGTGCGTCCGTAAACCCCGAAGAGAATGGCGAAAATCGCGATCGCCAAAACGAAATTCGCGAAAGGACCGGCGAAGACGATGGCGGCGCGCTTCCATACCGGCTGCGCGGCGAAGGTCACCGCGCGCTCGGTCTCCGGCATCGCGCGCAGGGCTTCAGGGTCCGGCGCGCTTGCGGCGTTGGCGTCCCCATGGAAGCTGACATAACCGCCCAGCGGAATGCTGGCGATGCGCCAGCGCGTGCCGAGACGATCCACCCGAGACCACAGTTCCGGTCCGAAGCCGATGGAGAAGGCGTCCACCTTCACGCCGCACCACCGGCCGACGATGAAGTGCCCAAATTCGTGCACAAACACCACCAGCGTGAGAACGAGCACGAAGGGGATGAGATAGAAGGCGAAGGTCGTCAGGAGGTCTAGCAAAGCGCTGTCTCGCAGGTCTCGCTTGCGCCTAGCCTGCCGGCGGCGCGCGCCATGATCACTGAAGCAACATGCCTGACGCGGCGCGCCCGGCCAAGGCCGATCGTGATCTTTCTCTTACAATATGGTCCACCGCGAGGGCATCCTCAACTGTTGCGGGCGCATTTGCGGTTCCGTCGCGCAAAGCGGCCTCGCAGGCCTCGGCCACATGGCGGGCGATCCCGTCGAAGGAAATGCGGCGATCGAGGAAGGCTTCGACGGCGATTTCATTGGCGGCGTTGAGCACGGTCGGCAGGCCGCCGCCGGCGCGCAGGACCTCGAGCGCCAGTTTGAGCGCCGGAAACCGTTCAAAATCAGGCGCCTCGAATGTCAGCGTGGCGATTTTCGCCAGATCGAGGCGCGGCGTCGGGGTCGTCAGCCGATCAGGATAGCCGAGACAGTGGGCGATCGGCGTGCGCATGTCCGGCACGGCGATTCCCGCGGTCACCGAGCCGTCCGAAAAGGCGACGAGGCCGTGGACGATCGACTGCGGATGGACCACGACTTCGAGCTTTTCGGCCGGAATGCCGAAAAGATGATGAGCCTCGATCAGTTCGAGCCCCTTATTCATCATGCCGGCCGAATCGACGGTAATTTTCGGGCCCATCGCCCAATTGGGATGATTGAGCGCCTCCTCGACGCTCGCCCCGGCGATGCGCTCCTTGCTCCAGGTGCGGAAGGGGCCGCCGGACGCCGTGACGATCATGCGTTCGATGCGGGAGGGGTCCTCGCCGCCCAGCGCCTGGAAAATGGCGTTGTGCTCGCTGTCCATCGGCAGCAGTTGCACGCCCATTTCCGCCGCCGTCCGCATGAAAGGGACGCCGGCGCAGACGAGACATTCCTTATTGGCGAGCGCCACGTCGCGGCCGGCGGCAAGCGCCGCGTAGGTCGGCTCCACGCCGGCGGCGCCGACAATGGCCGAGACCACGAGATCGGCGTCGCGCAGCGCAGCCTCGATAATCGCCTCGCGCCCCGCGGCGACCTGAGTGTTGGTCCCGGCGAGCGCCGCCTTGAGCGCCGCATAGGCGCTCTCGTCGCGGATCGCGGCGAATTCGGCCCTGACCGCGCGGGCGACGCGCGCGAGCGCCTCGACATCGCGGCCGCCCGCCACCGCCGACACCGAAAATCCTTCCGGATCGCGTTCGAGAAGGTCGACCGTCGAGCGGCCGATCGAGCCCGTCGCGCCCAGCAGCACGATGCGGCGCGGGACCCGCGCCGGCGGCTGGGCCGGGGCGTGCGCGTGAAACTGTCCGTTTGCTAATGCCATTGGGCCCCGCCCTACCAGAAGAAAAGACCGGCCGCCACAGACGGCGCGCCGCGTAGCAGGCCCACCGCCGCCGCGAAGGCGCTGGCGAAGATGAAGCCGTCGAGCCGATCCATGGCGCCGCCATGGCCGGGAATGAGCTGGCTCGAGTCCTTCACCCCGAAGCGGCGCTTGACCGAAGATTCGAAAAGATCGCCGACTTGCGAGAAGGCGGCGGCGGCCAGTCCGACCAGGAACACACGCCAGCTCGCAAGTTGCGGGCCGGCGCCGAGATAGACGGCGACGAGCCCCAGGAATGCGCCGCAGAGAACGCCTGTGATCGTGCCCGACCATGTCTTGCCGGCCGAAACGCGCGGCCAAAGCTTCGGTCCGCCGATCAGCCTGCCGCCAAAATAGGCAAAAACATCGGTGCCCCAAACCACGGCGAACAGGAAGGCGATCGCCAGCGCGCCGAAATCGGGCGACTCGCGCAAAAGGCATACGGAGAAGGCGAGCGCGCCGGCGTAGACAACGCCCGTCGCCGCCCAGAGGCGACGCTCGGCTCCCGCCAGCGCTGCGCCCGCAAGGGCAAAAACCACAATCGCGAGCGCGGCGGCGCCCGGCATGAAGACGCGTCCGAACGCCGTTGCGGCGGCGACCGCCGCGCCGCCAACGGCGATTCTGGCGGCGCGCCCCTGGCCGCCGATCAGGCCCTGCCACTCCCAATTCACCGCGAAGGCGGCCGCCAGCCAGAAGAGCGCGAAGACGTCGCCGCCAAGATAGAGCGCGCCGAGGGCGGCGATGACCATCGCCGCAGCGGATGCGAGGCGCGGCCCGAGGTCGGCGAAGCCGCCGGCTGACGGCTTTCCAGGAGACTGCCCGGCGCGGCTTATGTCCCTTCGATCCGCCGTCATGAAGCGGTCTTGGCGCTGCGCGCCGCGGCCTCAAGCCCGCCAAACCGGCGATCCCGATGGGCGTATTCGGCGATCGCCGCCGAAAGCGCCGCTTCATCGAAATCCGGCCAGAGAATCGGCAGGAAGACGAATTCGGCGTAAGCCGCCTGCCAGAGCAGGAAGTTCGACAGCCGCTGTTCGCCCGACGTGCGGATGATCAGGTCCGGATCGGGAATGTCCGCGGTGTCGAGCCGTTGCGCGATCGCGTCGGCGTCGATCTCCTCGGGCGTCAGTCGGCCCTGCGCCACCATTTCCGCGAGCGCGCGGGCCGCCGCCGCGATCTCCTGCCGCGCGCCGTAGTTGAACGCGACGACGAGGGTGAGCCCGGAGTTCTCCTGCGTCATCTGCTCGGCCTCGCGCAGCAAGTCCGAGATGTCGGGCGCGAGCTCGGCGCGCGCGCCGATGACGCGCACGCGCACATTGCTCGCGTGCAATTCCGCCAGATCGTTGCGGATGAAGCGGTGCAGCAGCGAAAGAAGGCTTTCCACCTCCTCGCGCGGACGCGACCAGTTTTCCGCCGAGAAGGAATAGACGGTCAAATAGCCGATATTGAGCTTGATCGCCGCCCGCACCGTGCGGCGCAGCGCCTCGACTCCCCGCCGGTGTCCCTCAAACCGCGGCAGGCCGCGCTTCGCCGCCCAGCGGCCGTTGCCGTCCATGATCAGCGCGACGTGACGCGGCGCCGCCCGCGCGCGTTGAGCGTTCGTTTGCGCCTCCAAAATGTCGCTTTCCCTCATATTCGGGTTCCAATGGCCATAGGACCTGCGCCAGACGACGCCGCAGCTTCCTAGACCTGCATGATTTCCTTTTCCTTGGCGGCGAGCGCGGCGTCGATCTCCTTCACCGTCTCGTCCGTCGCCTTCTGCACCTCTTGTTCGTGGCGCTTCTCGTCGTCCTCGGGAATCGCGTGATCCTTTAGCAACTTCTTGAGAATGTCGAGGCCGTCGCGGCGCACATGGCGCACGGAGACCCGCGCCTCCTCGGCGTATTTATGCGCGACCTTGACGAGTTCCTTGCGGCGCTGCTCGTTCAGCTCCGGCATGCGGATGCGCAAGTTCTGACCTTCCACCGTCGGCTGCAGGCCCAGATTGGCCTCGCGGATGGCCTTGTCGACGGCGATGACCAACGCCTTGTCCCACACCTGCACCGAAAGAAGACGCGGCTCGGGCACGCTGACCGTGGCGACCTGATTGAGCGGCGAAACCTGCCCATAAGCTTCAACATGAATCGGATCGAGCAAGCTCGTCGAGGCGCGTCCGGTGCGAAGCCCGCCGAATTCGTGCTTGAGCGTCGCGACCGCGCCCTGCATGCGGCGCTTCATATCCGCAAGGTCAAAAATTTCCGCCATGTGCACAACCTGTCTTTGATCTGTCGCCGCTCTCACGAACTCTCGCGCGGCTCGGCTTCTTATGCTTTCAAACGTGGCGCGGCGAAAAGGCGCGCGCCGCCGCCTTCGCCAGCGCTCCGGCTCCGCGGCGCAAGATTTATTGCACGATTTCCCGTCGGGCGCGAAAGGGTCTTACGGCGCAACGAGGGTGGCGCGCGCTCGACCGGAAAGCGCCCCGTCGATGGCGCCGGCCTCGGCGATCGAAAAGACGAGAATCGGGATCTTGTTCTCGCGGGCGAGCGCGAAGGCCGCCGTATCCATCACCGCGAGGTTTCTGGCGATCGCCTCGTCATGCGTCAAACGGTCGTAGCGCTGCGCGGTGGGATCGCGCTTGGGATCGGCGGTGTAGACGCCGTCGACCTGCGTGGCTTTGAGCACCGCGTCGGCGGAGAGCTCCGCGGCGCGCAACACCGCGCCGGTGTCCGTGGTGAAGAAGGGATTGCCGGTGCCTCCGGCCGCGATGACGACGCGTCCCTTGGCCAGATGATGCAGGGCGGCGCGGCGCGAAAATGATTCGCATATGGACGGCATGGTGACCGCGGACAGGCAGCGCGCCTGCCGCCCCTGCCCTTCGACCGCCTGCTCCAGCGCCAGGCCGTTCATCACCGTCGCCAGCATGCCGATCGAATCGGCGCGCGCGCGCTCAATGCCGGTGTCGGCGCCCTTGATGCCGCGAAAGAAATTGCCGCCGCCGACGACGACGGCGATCTCATGTCCCGCTTCGGCGGCGGTCGCGAGGTCGGCGGCGATTCGGGCGATCGTGACGGCGTCGAGACCGTGCGGTGCCGAACCCTGCAGGGCTTCCCCGGACAGCTTGACGACCACACGCTTGAATCGTCGCGTCGACGTGAGGTCGGACATGAGGCGTCTCTCGGTGGCTGAAGCGGGACGCGTTCTTCATACGGAGGCTGGGCCGCGTGGGCAAGTGAGGCGCGTCACCCAAGCTTTGGATGAAGCCGCTGTAGCGCGCCAGGGGAGCCGCCGACGCAGCAACGATCGCCGCCCCCCACAGGCGATTGCAATCGAACCGCCACGCGTCGGTCGGGGCATTAATTCACGACGCTTGATTACGGCCCGACTTCGCCGCCCGTCGCGCCATACACCTGCCCCGTCGCGAAGCTCGCTTCGCTGGACGCGAGCAGCACATAAAGCGGCGCGATCTCCGCCGGCTGTCCCGGCCGGCCCAGCGGCGTGTCGGCGCCAAATTCGGCGAGGTGATCGGGAAATTGTCCGCCGCTCGGCTGCAGCGCCGTCCAGAACGGGCCGGGCGCCACAGCGTTGACCCTGATGCCTTTGTCGGCGAGCTGCTTCGCCAGACATCTGGTGAAATTGAGAATGGCGGCCTTGGTCGCCGAATAATCCAGAAGATGCGGCGAGGGATCGAAAGCGACGATCGAGCTCGTATTGATGATCGATGATCCCGGGCGCAGGTGCGGAAGCGCGGCTTTGGTGATCCAGAACAGCGCGTAAAGATTGGTGCGGAACGTCCAGTCGAGGTCCTCGGTCGTAATGTCGAGAATTGACTTGCGCGCATGCTGACGCGCAGCGTTGTTGACGAGAATGTCCAAGCCGCCAAGATCGCGCGCCGCGTCGTCGACGAGCTTGCGGCAAAAGTCTTCGTCGCGAATATCTCCCGGGAGCGCCACCGCGTTGACGTCGGCCTCGCCCATGAGGTCCATGACCTCCTTTGCGTCCGCTTCCTCCTCCGGCAGATAATTGATCGCGACGTCGGCGCCTTCGCGGGCGAAGGCGATCGCCGCGGCGCGGCCAATGCCGCTGTCGCCGCCGGTGATCAGCGCCTTGCGGCCAAGGAGACGCCCCGAGCCGCGATAGCTCTCTTCGCCATGATCGGGACGCGGCGTCATGAGGCCGGCGAGACCCGGCCAGGGCTGAGTCTGTTTCGGAAATGGTGGTTTCGGATAGAGTTCGCGCGGGTCGCGCAGTTTGCGCGCGGACGGCGCCTCATCGAAGCCGAGCACGGAAGTGGCGGCGTCGATCGCGCGCTCAACGCGCGGTCCGCGAATCGTTGCGTCGGCGGCGGTCTTCTTGGCGCGCATCTGCAGCTCCTTCTCTTGATCTCGCCATCTCGACGAGACCAACGTCAGGAGCTAAACGCCGCGCGCCCGCGATTGTTTCGCGCGGGCGCGACAACCAAAGGCATGCCCAACAGCTGTTGCATCCTCCTTCGCGCACGCGGCCCGAAGGGGGATGAGGCGAAGGTCGCGGCGTTGCGGAAGGAATAACGGCGGGAAGTGTCATCCGTCATGGCCGGGCTTGTCCCGGCCATCCACGCGGCGCCATTGCGTAGACCCGGCGTGGATGCCCGGCACACGGCAGGGCATGACGCGGAGAGATTGCGCGGAAACAAAAAAGGCCGGGGTTCAACGCCCCGGCCCCTCACCCTGAACTTCTCCCCACATGCGGGGAGAAGGAATGCCTCACCCCTTCACAGCCGCCGCGACCTCGGCGGCGAAGTCGCTCGTCTGTTTCTCGATGCCTTCGCCGAGCGCGTAGCGCACGAAGCCCTTGATGGCGATCGGCGCGCCGGCCTTGCCCTCGAGCTCCTTCACCGCTTGCGCCACGGTCTTGCCGCCGTGGTCCGGATGATTCGAGACCTGATCGAGCATGCAGACCTCCTTGGCGTAGGTCTTCAGTCCCGAGTCGATGATCTTCTGCAGCACGTTTTCCGGCTTGCCGGCGTTCTTCTCGGCAAGCAGCTTCTTTTCGCGCTCGACCGTCGCCGGGTCGAGGCCCGAGGCGTCAAGCGCCAGAGGATTGGCCGAGGCGACATGCATCGCGAGCTGGCGCGCGAGCGTCGCCAGCACGTCCTTGTCGCCCTTCGATTCGAGCGCGACGATCACCGCGATCTTGCCCTGGCCGTCGACGACCTGCGCATGCACGTAACGGCCGACGACGCCCTCGGCGACGCTGAGCGCGGCGGCGCGGCGCAGCGTCAGGTTCTCGCCGATGCCGGCGATCGCATGGGTGATCGCCTCGCCCACCGTTCCGCCGCCGGGATAGGCTTCCTTGCCGAGCGCCTCGACATCGGTCTTGCCGCTTTTGAGGGCGACTTCGGCGATGTTCTTCACAAGCGTCTGGAAATCGGCGTTGCGGGCGACGAAGTCCGTTTCCGAATTCACCTCGACGACGACGCCAGAATTCTCTGAGACCAGCGCGGCGACAAGCCCTTCGGCGGCGACGCGATCGGCTTTCTTGGCGGCCTTGGAGAGGCCCTTCTTGCGCAGCCAATCGACCGCCGCTTCGAAATCGCCGTCCGTCTGGGTGAGCGCCGCCTTGCAATCCATCATGCCCGCGCCGGTGCTCTCGCGCAGTTCCTTCACAAGGGCGGCGGTGATCGTAGCCATGGCTGAAATTCCTTCTTTAAGGGAGTCATGCGACGACGCCGGCCCACTGGACCGGCGCGCGCGTCTTAAGCATTGGACTTGACGGATTGATCAGGCTGCGAGGAGCGCCTTCGCCTGATCGACCCAGCCGTCGCGCGCAATGCGGCCGTTCAGCTTCAATTCGCCGTCGAGTTTTTCGACGTCCGCCGGAGTCATCGCGGCGATCTGCCAATAGTGGTAGACGCCGGCGTCGTTCAGCTTTTTGACGAGCTGCGGGCCGACGCCGTGCAGCTTGGCGAGATCGTCCGGCGCGCCGCGCGGCGCCGACAGCAATTCGAAAGCCTCGACAGGCGTATCCGCATCCGCGACGGCGACCTCGGCGGGACGCAAATCTTCACGGACCACCGGGCGCGCCTCGAGCGCGGGCTCAAGCGCCGGCGACTCATCGGCGCCGATATCGATTCCCACCGAGCCCTGGCTGCGCGAAATGCCGTCGATAGCGGCTCTCGCCACGAGATCGCAGTAGAGCGCGATGGCGCGGCCCGCGTCGTCATTGCCTGGGATCGGATGGGTGACGCCATCTGGATCGCAATTGGTGTCGAGCACGGCGACGACCGGAATCTTGAGGCGATTCGCCTCCTTGATCGCGAGCTGCTCTTTGTTGGTGTCGATCACGAAGATCAAATCCGGCGTGCCGCCCATATCCTTGATGCCGCCGAGCGCCTTTTCGAGCTTGTCGCGCTCGCGGGTCAGCAGCAGGCGCTCTTTCTTAGTGATGCCCGATGCGCCGGCTGAAAGCTGCTCGTCGAGCTTGCGCAGACGGGTGATCGATCCGGAAATCGTCTTCCAATTGGTGAGCGTGCCGCCCAACCAGCGGGAATTGATGTAATATTGAGCGCTCCGCTTGGCGGCGTCGGCGATCTGCTCCTGCGCCTGGCGCTTGGTGCCCACGAACAGCACGCGTCCGCCTTTGGAGACAGTGTCCGAAATCGTCTTCAGCGCCTGATGGAGCAGCGGCACCGTCTGGGCGAGATCGATGATGTGGATGTTGTTGCGGGCGCCAAAGATATAAGGCGCCATCTTCGGGTTCCAGCGATGCGACTGATGGCCGAAGTGAGCGCCGGCCTCCAGGAGGCCGCGCATGGTGAAATCGGGCAGAGCCATAGTGTCTTTTCTCCGGTTGAACCTCGGCGAGGGAGTAAAGAGGCCGGAGAGCCGGCCACCGGAGCGACGTCTTGAGGCAGACGCCGCGTAACCCTCGCCTGTGGAATGGCGCGCTTATAGGCGATGCGCCTACGTCCGGCAAGGGCCGCCGCCGACCGGCCCGCACCGACGCTTTCGCCGTTCGACGCATGGCTGGCGCCTCGGCGTTCGAAGGGAACGCGAGGACAAGGAAATGCGCTGAATTTTTTGCAACGTCCGCGACCTCTTGTCGCATGTTAACTATTTGAATTTCAAAAGTAATATTGCTTTTTTGGCGAGGCTTTGAGTCCGCGCAAGAGCGCATTGCCATCCGATCGGAAACAAGCTAGGCTCCCTCTCGATGCGGCAAGCATTCACGTAAAATCAAGAACAGGGGGAAAACGCATGGCCGTCAACGTTCACAATACCGGCGATATCGGCAAGATGCTGCTTTGGATCGCCGCCTTCGTCGCGTTCGTCGTCGTCGCTCTGACCTGGGTTCCGGACTGGATTTCTCCCGAAGGAACCAACGGCACGGGCAACCGCAACGGCATCCAGGGCGAAGGCGTTGGCTCTACCGCTCGCATGATCCAGTAAAACATACCCCTGCCGAAAAGACTCGCCGGGCGCGCAAGCTCCCGGCCCTTGTCTTTCTGGCGGGTGATCGGCCGGTTACCGCGCAGATCATTTTGGAGCCGACGTTCTCGACATGATCGAGCGTCGGCTTCCACTTTTTCGGAACCGGCTCTAACGCGCCCGACTCCACACTTGCGCCAGCCAAGTCCAATATTGCGTCAGCCAAAGATTTTGCGCCGCCGGTCCAGCTTCGACGAGCACGGCGCTGAGCAAGATGAGCAACCCGCCCAGCATCGCCTGCCCGGTGAGACGCTCGGACAGCAGGATGACGCCCGACAAGGCTGCGAAAACGCTCTCCAGCGACATGATGAGCGCGGCTTCCGCCGCGGGCGTGTATTTGAGGGCCACGATTTGAAGCGTGAAGGCGATCCCCCCGGAGCACAGCCCCGCATAGAGAATCGACGGCAGGGCCGCGGTCAGGCCATCGAGCGAAAATGGCTCACCGCCCAGGCCCACAACAGTTCCCAGAACGCCGATGACGCCGAACTGCGCGAAAGCCAAAAAATACGGCCGGTTGGCGCGCGCGAGAAAGGTCGGGACGAGACTGATCCCGGCGGCCCACGCAATATCCGCAATTAAAACCAAGGCGTCGCCCGACGTCCAACTCTGGAGCTGCGCGCTGTCCGTCAGCAGCCAAGCGCCGACGATGGACCCGAGCCCCGCGACGAGAACGACCTGCCGGGGTCTTACGCCGGTCTGCGCAAAGACGAAGACCGGAACGAGCACGACATATAGCGCCGTGAGAAATCCGCCGTTTGTGGCCGTCGTCGTGGCAAGGCCGACTTGCTGCAAAGCCGCGGCGGCGAAGACGCAAAAGCCGATCAGGCCGGCGAGAAGCAAATCGCCCTTTTTCAGCGAAGAGCCGCTGCGACGGGCTTCATAGAGCGCCAGCGGAGCCAGCGCGACGCATGACAGGAGGAAACGGACGCCGACGAAGGTGACGGGGCCCATAAGCTCGCCGGCGTTTTTTTGCGCGATAAAGGCCGTCCCCCAGATAAACGCCGCCAGCACCAGCAGCAGATCGGCGCGAATGCGGCTCATAATATGCCTGTGCTCTTTAGCCTTTGACGGCGCTGCTCCAGTCGCTCGGTCCCTGCATTCCACGCATCGGCGAGCGCGCGCCAGAGCGCGAGGGCAGCTCTATAAATCGGAGTCGCCAATAGTCCGAGCGACGAATGCGGGTCCGCGGCGTCTTCCTCGACCCCGTATTTCAGGCGCGGGTTCTTGGTCGAAGGCATCTCGAGCGATCCGAACATCCAGTCCCAAATGGCGAGAACGCTGCCGAAGTTGCGATTGAAGTGCTGCGGATCTGTCGAATGATGGATCTGGTGATGCGCGGGGCTTAGGACGATGTTTCCCAAAATCCCGCGAAAGGGAATCCAGAACTGCGAATGTTGAAGATGCCCGATCGTCCAAAGGAAGAAGATGAAAAGGATGTTCTTCCCGTCGACCGTGAAGGATTCTGTGGTTCGCCCAAAGAGCCACGCCAATATGCCTGACGCGCCGCCAATGAAGGTCGCGAGCATGTAGCCGAAAATGATGTTGTCGATCGGATGATTGCGAAAATTCGTCACCGGGGTAAGCACCTCGGCGGTGTGATGCACCTTGTGGAACTCCCACAAAAACGGGATCCGATGCTTAAGGTAGTGATCGACCCAATAGCCGATCTCATAGGCCAAAAAGAGCACGGCGGTAGAGAAGAGCTTTATCGAAAGGTCACAGCAGGCGACCGGCGCAAAAGCGCCAAACGAACCGCGCAGCGCGGCGCTCACGGCCGTCGCGACGGCATTCGAGGATATGACGAGCGCGCCCACCACGACCGGCATGAGAACGACGCTCAGGATGAAGAGCTTGACGTCCGCGGCAAATGATTTGGATTGCAGGAGTCGCTTGTCGAATATCGCCCGCGCGATGGCCCGCGGGTTGACGCGCCCCCGGCGCATCTTGCGCTGATAGGCGAGCGCGCCAACGGCGATGAGAAATGTCGTCGCCAGGGAATAGACCGAAAAAATCGATCCCGCCGAAAACAGTTCGTTGGAGATCCTCGCAACGGAAAAGCGGAGCGCGCCGTAAACGTCCATCGAGCTTTCGGGTCCAGATGATGTTGAGAGTTCAGCCTAGGACAGACGCGCCTCGGGATGCCTGCTCGCGTCGCTGGCGCGCGTCCCTCTCCGCCACGGAACTGCCTGCCCGCAAAGCGTATTCTCTACGCGCGCCGCTGCCAAGAGCGATATGCCGGCGGAGCTTCAGAGCGTAGGGTTCAGGTTAGAATTCGATTCCCTCCTGCGCTTTGACGCCGGCGCCGAAATGATGCTTGACGAGGGTCATCTCGGTGACGAGATCGGCTGCAGCGATGAGCTCCGGCTTGGCGTTGCGTCCGGTCACGACGACGTTGAGATCGTCGCGGCGCGCGGCGAGCGCGCCCAGCACCTCGTCCAGCGGCAAATGCTCATATCGTAGCGAGATGTTCAGTTCGTCGAGCACCAGTAGGCGGATCTCGCGGTCGTCCATGAGTTCGCGCGCTTTCTCCCAAGCGCGGCGCGCCGCCGCTTCGTCGCGGGCGCGGTCCTGGGTCTCCCAGGTGAAGCCCTCGCCCAGCGTGTGCCAGGCGACTTGACCGAACTCTTGGCCAAGCTTTTCGAGCATGTTGCGTTCGCCGGTGCGCCACTGGCCCTTGCCGAACTGAACGACGCCGATCTTCCAGCCATGGCCGAGCGCGCGCAGCGCCAGCCCGAAGGCCGCAGTGGACTTGCCCTTGCCGGCGCCGGTGTGGACCATCAGCAGGCCTTTGCGGGCGACCGTCTTGCCGGCCACCTCGGCGTCCTGAACCGCCTTGCGCTTCTCCATTTTGAGACGATGGCGGCGCGCCTCGTCGTCGTCATTCATCTCGGTCACAGGCGCTCCTCGGCCGGTTTGACGGAAGCATGAGCCGCGCATATGACTAGTCGGGACGGTCCTTCGCAAGAAGTGAAAAGGGAACGCGGCGCGGGCATTAGCCTTTTTCCGCGGCTGCCCCCGCAACTGTAGCCGGCAAGGTCCGCGCCATCTGCCACTGAGCATGATGCTTGGGAAGGCGGCGCGGTCCGACGACCCGGGAGCCAGGAGACCTGCCGTCAGGGCGATCATTTCGGATCGCCGCGCGCATCGCCGCCGGTGGGGCGGCAGGGAGACCGATATGAACGCCAAATCCGTTAATTCCACCGCCCTCGCCGCTTCGAGACTCGAGGCGCTGAAGGCCACCGCCGTTGCGCTCACGCTAGGCTTCGGGCTCGTTTGGCTCGCGGGCTTCGCCTATCCAGAAAGCGTCCATGACGCGGCGCATGACACGCGCCACGCGCTCTCCTTCCCCTGTCACTAGGCCGCAACGCGCTTGATCGCGCGCGTTTTGACGACCGGCCTCATCGCCGGCCTTGTCGCTGGGCTTGCGGTCGCGGCCCTGCAGCACTTCACCACGACGCCGCTCATCCTCGCCGCCGAGGTCTATGAGGCGGCGCAGCATGCACATGACGGCGCCGACGCGGGCGCGGCGTTTTCCGGCCTGAGCCGCACGGCGGCGACAAGCCTCGCGACGATCGCCGTCTCGATCGGCTATGCGCTCATTCTGCTCGCCGCGATGCTTCTCTCCGGCGACGCCATCGCGCCGCGCCGCGCCGCGCTGTGGGGCGCCTGCGCCTTCGCCGCGACCGGACTCGCGACGAGTCTGGGCCTCGCGCCGCAGCTTCCCGGCATGGCGGAAACCGAACTCGCCGCGCGTCAAATCTGGTGGCTTGCGACCGCGCTGTCGACCGGCGCCGGACTGTTTGCGTTGTTGCGGCTTGACTCGACGGCGGCGAAGATCGTCGGCGTCGCGCTGATCGCCCTGCCGCATTTCTTCGCCCCGCAGCCCGCTACGCCCGAGAGCACGGCGCCGGCGGAGCTCGCCGCGCGCTTCGCGGCCGCCTCGCTCGCCGTTCAGGCGATCAGCTGGGCGCTCGCCGGCGCGCTCGCCGGTCTCGTCTGGCGACTCTTATCGCGTGAAAAGGAGGCGTCATGAGCGGCGCCAAAATCCCTGCAACAATCGTCACCGGCTTCCTCGGCGCGGGAAAGACGACGCTTATTCGTCATGTGCTCGAGAACGCCAAGGGTCGGCGCCTCGCGCTCGTCATCAATGAATTCGGCGACGTCGGCGTCGACGGCGAAATCCTGCGCGCCTGCGGCGTGGAAAACTGCCCGGAAGAAAACATCGTCGAACTCGCGAACGGCTGTCTGTGCTGCACCGTCGCCGACGATTTCATCCCGGCGATCGAAGCGCTGCTGGCCCATGAAAAGCGTCCCGATCACATCATCATCGAAACCTCGGGACTGGCGCTGCCCAAACCGCTGGTAAAGGCGTTCGATTGGCCGGCGATCCGCTCGAAGCTGACCGTCGACGGCGTCATCGCCGTCATCGACGGCAAGGCCGTGGCGGAGGGCCGTTTCGCCGATGATCTCGAGGCAATCGCCAGGGAGCGCGAAGACACCCAGACGATTGATCACGACAATCCGCTTGAAGAAGTGTTCGACGATCAGCTCGCCTGCGCCGATCTTATCATCCTCAACAAGACCGATCTGCTGGGCTCCGACGAAGAACAGGGCGTCGCGGATCGCCTGGCGCTCGGCGCCCGGAAAGCGGCGAAGATCGTGCGCGCCAGCGGCGGGCGCGTCGATCCGCTCGTGCTGCTCGGCCTTTCGGCGGCGGCGGAGGATGATCTGGCGAACCGTCCGTCGCATCATGACGCCGAGCCCGGACACGACCATGACGACTTCGACAGTTTCGTCGTGTCGCTCTCGGCCGTCGCCGATCCGGCGGCGCTGGTTGCGCGACTCGCCGAAGCGGCGCGCGCGCATGACGTGCTGCGCATCAAGGGATTCGTTGAAGTCGTCGGCAAGCCCATGCGCCTGCTCGTGCAAGGCGTTGGTGCGCGCATCGACCATCATTTCGATCGGGCGTGGAAGCCCGATGAGCAGCGCATGAGTCGGGTCGTGATCATCGGCGAGAAGGGCCTCAATCGCGACGCGGTTATCGCGACGCTGGCGCAGCCGTGATACGCCATGCATCTTCTCCCGCGCGATCTCCATAATCTCGACGACGCCGGCGCCGCCGTCGATCTTGGACAATCTCCCGCGGAGATCGTGTTTCTGTCCTTTTCGGATTCCGAGCTGCTGCTGCTGGCGCGGCTTTATGAGCAAAGCGACGCGACCCTTCCGAGCTTTCGCTGCGCCTCGCTCGCGCAATTGAAGCACCCCTACTCCGTCGATCTCTATCTCGACACTGTGGCGCGACATGCGCGGCTGATCGTCGTGCGGCTGCTCGGCGGCAAAGACTATTGGCCCTATGGCGTCGAACAGCTCGAAGCGCTTGCGCGCGCGAAGGGAATCTCCCTCGCGATCACGCCCGGCGATATGCACGACGACGCGCGCCTGAAGCAGGCGTCGACGCTCGACACAGAAACGCTCAATCGAATCTGGCGCTTCTTTCAGGATGGCGGTCCCGATAATCTGCATTCGTTTCTCGGTTACGCATCGACTCTCGTCGGCCGTCCGGCGCAGTGGCGGGAAAGCGTTCCGGTCGCCAACGCCGGACAATTCGAATCCGCCTGCCGCGCCGGCGGCGATTTACGCGCGACGATCGTCTTCTATCGCGCCATGTTCCTCGCCGACGACGTCGCGCCGATCATCGCGCTCGCCGACGCGCTGGGTGAGCGGGGATTCGCGGTCGAGGCGATTTATGTCGCGAGCCTGAAGGAGGCGGAGAGCGAAGCTTTCGTGTCGCGCGCGCTTGAGACGTTCGCGCCAGATGTGATCCTCAACGCCACCGCCTTCTCGGCGCGCCTCGACGAGGGAAGCGTTCTCGATCTCGCCGACGCGCCGGTGCTGCAAGTCGCTCTTGCAACGTCTTCGCGCGCTGCGTGGGCCGCTTCGATGCGCGGCGCGAATGGCGCCGATCTCGCGATGAATGTCGTCTTGCCGGAAGTTGACGGGCGCATCTTCACGCGCGCGATTTCCTTCAAGGAGGAAGCGCCGCTGCGTCACGCGGCGGAATTCAGCGAGACGCGCCATGCGCCGGAACGCTCGCGCATCGACTTCGTCGCGAACCTCGCATTGAACTGGACGCGGCTGCGCCGCAAACCCAACACAGAAAAGAGCCTCGCGCTCATTCTTTCGGACTATCCGGCGCGGCGCGGCCGTGGCGGCTACGCCATCGGCCTCGATGCAGAAGCAAGCGTGCATGAGATCGTCTCGGCGTTGATCGATGCGGGATATGATGTTGACGCAATCCCCACCTCCCCCTTGAGAGGGGAGGTCACGTCGCGAAGCGACGCGGGTGGGGGTGACTCTGCGTATTGTGGAGCTTCACCCCACCCCGAACCGCTTCGCGGTTCGACCCTCCCCCTCAAGGGGAGGGTGATACGCGAGCTGGAAGAAAAAGCGCATACGATCCGCTTCCCGCTCGGTGACTATTGCGCGCTACTGGCAGCCCTCCCCGCCTCCTTCGTCGCAAGCGTCAACGACGCCTGGGGCGCGCCGCAGGATGATCCTTCCGTCGTCGACGGCGCCTTCCGCTTTTCCTGTCTCGAAGCCGGCAAGCTCATCGTCGCGCTGCAACCCGATCGCGGCGCGCGCGGGGAGCGTTACGAGACCTATCACGACGTTCAGCGCCCGCCGCGTCACGCCTATGTCGGCTTCTATCTTTGGCTGCGGCATATGCGAAAGATCGACGCGCTCATTCATCTTGGCGCGCATGGCACGCTCGAATGGCTTCCCGGCAAATCGGTCATGCTGTCCGAGCAATGCGCGCCGGAAGCTGTTCTCGGGCCGACTCCACTCATCTATCCGTTCATCGTCAATGATCCCGGCGAAGCCGCGCAGGCGAAGCGCCGCACATGCGCCGTGACCATTGGTCATCTGACTCCCCCGCTCGTCGACGCCGAACTTTTCGACGCGGCGGCGAAAGTTGAAACGCTGCTCGACGAATATGCGACGGCAAGCGCGCTCGACGCGCGCCGCGCGCGGCTCGTCGCCGGCGCCATCGTCGATGAAGCCGAGCGCAGCGGTCTTGCCGCGGAATGCGGCGTCTCGCGCGAGATGGACATCGCCGAGACTTTGACGCGGCTCGACGCCTGGATGTGCGACTTAAAGGACATGCGGATCGGCGACGGGCTCCATGTCTTCGGATGCACCCAAGCAAATTCACACGCCGATCCTGCGCGGGGCGACTGCGCGCGCGCCGAACGCCACGCGCTCATCGCCGCGCTTGCGGGCCGCTTCATCGAGCCCGGCCCGGCCGGCGCGCCGTCGCGCGGACGCGCCGACGTTCTGCCGACCGGCCGCAATCTCTATTGCATCGATCCGCGCCACGCGCCCACACAAACGGCCTACGACATCGGTCGCCGCGCCGCCGCCGAGGTGATGACGCGCCACGCGCAACTGCATGGCGAATTCCCGCGCAATATCATGCTCGACCTGTGGGGCAGCGCGACGATCCGCACCGGCGGCGAGGATTTCGCGCAAGCGCTCGCGCTTCTCGGCGTCGCGCCGCGCTGGGATACGGCAAGCGCGCGCGTCATCGGCTTTGAAATTTTACCGCAGGCGCGGCTCGAATTTCCGCGCGTCGACGTGACGCTGCAGGTCTCGGGGCTGTTCCGCGACATGTTCGGCAATCTCATTGCGCTGTTCGACGACGCCGTGCGCGCGGTCGCCGCGCGCGATGAAGACGTCGAAGTCAATCCGCTGAAAGCGGCGGACGATCTGCGCCGCGTCTTCGGGGCCGCTGACGGCGCTTACGGCCTTGGCGTGAGCGATCGCGCGCTGAGCGGCAATTGGTCGGACCGCGACGATCTTGCGCGCGCCTATCTTTGCGCCGCAGGTCAAGCGTATGATCGCGCGGGCGAAAGCAACGAGGCCATCGCGGCGTTCAGCGCGCGCGTCGCTGACGCCGATGCGCATGTCCATGTTCAGGACATGGCCGAAGTCGACGTTCTAATCGGACCCGCCTTCGCCGATTACGAGGGCGGTTTCGCCGCCGCCAACGCCATGCTTGGCGGCGACGCCGATTTGGTGCATATCGATGCGACGCGGCCGGAACGGTTACGGCCGCGCGCTCTGAAAGACGAAATCGCGCGTGTTTTGCGCATGCGGCTCGCCAATCCCCAATGGCTGCAAGGCCAGAAGCGGCACGGCCACCGCGGCGCCGGCGAAATCGCCGAGACGATAGACAATCTCTATGCTTTCGCCGCGACAAGCGGCCTCATCAGCGACGCGCAATTCGATCTCGCTTTTGACGCCACCTTAGGCGATGATGCGACACGGGATTTTCTCGCCATGGAGAATCCCCGCGCGCTCACCGCGATCGCACGGGTTTTTAGCGAAGCGCTCGCGCGCGGCTTGTGGAATACGCAACGCAATAGCGTGCGCGGCGCCTTAAGCGATTTGGAACGCCAACAGGGAGGGCGTCTTGCAGCCGAGGCCTGAGATCAAGGGCTGGTGTCCCGGAGCCTTCGCGCCGATGCCAAGCGGCGACGGTTTGCTGATCCGCGCCAAGGCGGTCGGCTCTCGCCTGAGCGCGGCGCAGGCGCGTGAGATCGCGAGAATTGCGGACAACTGCGGCAATGGGCTGATTGATCTCTCGCAGCGCGCGCAACTGCAGCTGCGCGGGATCAGCGAGGCGACGATCGCCGAAGCCCTGCGTCGCCTCGAGGCGATCGGCATGCTCGCGCCCAGCGCCGACACCGAACGCGTGACGAATATCATCGCGTCGCCGCTCGCCGGACTCGTCGCTACCGCTTTCGACGCCAACGCCATGGCTGTGGAGCTTGCTGCGGAATTGCAGCGCGACGCGGCGCTACGCGCGCTCCCGCCGAAATTTCTGTTTCTTCTCGATGATGGCGGCGCGCTGTCGCTCGCCGACGTTGAGGCAGACATTCGGATCGAAGCGATTGCAAACGGCGATGTCGCAGTTCGCATCGCCGGCGTTCCCAATCGCGCCGTAATCGTCGCGGCTGATGACGCGCTCGACGTGGCGTTGCGCTTTGCGCGCGCCTTCGTGGAGCTGCGCGACCGTCATGCAAATAGCTTCAGGCGCGTCCGCACGCTGGTCGAAGCGCTCGGCGCCGACGCGCTGCCCCGCGCGGCCGGACTCGTCATGCGCGTCTCGAGGGACGCGCCCGCGCCCGAGCCCCGTGCGCATATTTTTGGCGCGCAGCGCTGCGGCGCCCTCGCTTTCGCCGGCGTCGGCGCGCCCTTCGGCCGCTGGCGCGCAGATGAACTCGCGGCGGTCGCCGATCTTGCACAAAGCGAAGGAACAGGCGAACTGCGCCTCACGCCGTGGCGCGCCTTGCTGATCGTCACGCCCGATGAAGACAACGCGCGACGCATCGTCTCGCGCGCGCAAGACTACGACCTCATCACGTCGGCGGACGACAAGCGCCTTGCCGTCATCGCCTGTCCCGGCGCGCCGGAATGTCCGCAGGCGACCGCCGAGACGCGCGCGCATGTCATGGATCTCGCGC
Source organism: Methylocystis suflitae (assembly GCF_024448135.1). GTDB lineage: Bacteria > Pseudomonadota > Alphaproteobacteria > Rhizobiales > Beijerinckiaceae > Methylocystis > Methylocystis suflitae. Next base: position 3,588 of record NZ_JAMRYX010000181.1, on the reverse strand, counting down.
CGCTTGCGCAAAAGATCGGCGGCGCTGACGGCGTTGGACTGCATCTTTCGGGCTGCGCGAAAGGCTGCGCCCGGCAGAGCGCCTCGCCCATCACGCTGCTCGCCTGCGCTGAGGGGTTCGATCTCATCGAGAACGGCGGCGCCGACGGCGCGCCGCGCTTCAGATCGCTGACATTCGAGGCCGTCATGCGCGAACTCTCCGCGCGCGCAGGCGGAAGGACGCAATGAGCCGCCGCTTCGACTATATCCACGAAGGCGCGCAGATTTATGCGCGCTCTTTTGCGACCATTCGCGCCGAGTCAAATCTCTCGCGTTTCACGCCCGAGCAGGAAAAGATTGCGGTGCGCATGATCCACGCCTGCGGCATGGTGGAACTCGCCGACGACATCGAGTTCTCGCCGGATTTCGTTGCAGTGGCGCGCGACGCGCTGCAGAAGGGCGCGCCAATTCTTTGCGACTCCAACATGGTCGCGCATGGCGTCACCCGTTCGCGTCTGCCGGCGGAGAACCCGGTGGTCTGCACGCTGCTCGAGCCGCGCGTGCCAGCGCTTGCCGCCGAGATCGGCAACACGCGCAGCGCCGCGGCGCTGGAGCTGTGGCGCAACCGGCTGGAGGGCGCATTGGTCGCGATCGGCAATGCGCCCACAGCGCTGTTCCGTCTCCTCGAGATGATCGACGAAGGCGCGCCGCCGCCGGCCGCCATCATCGGCATGCCGGTGGGCTTCGTCGGCGCGGCGGAATCGAAGGACGCGCTGCGCGAATACGGCCGCGTTCCCTTCGTGATCGTGAAAGGCCGCAAGGGCGGCAGCGCCATGGCCGCCGCCGCCATCAATGCCTTGGCGAGCGAGCAGGAATGAACGCGCTCGCCACGACATCGCATGAAGCCGTCGCGACGCTCGGGGCGCTGATCGGTGTCGGACTCGGTCCTGGCGATCCGGAGCTTGTGACGGTGAAAGCCGCGCGCCTCATCGGCGCGGCGAACGTCGTCGCCTTCTTCGCCAAGCGCGGACGCGAAAGCCACGCGCGCGCGATCGCTGCGCCCTATCTCACGCCGGGCTGCGAAGAGATTGCGCTGCTCTATCCGGTGACGACGGAGATTCCATTCGATCAGCCGGCATATGTCTCGTCGCTTCAGCACTTCTATGAAGATTGCGTGATGCGCATTCGCGCCGTGCTCGAAGCCGGTCGCGACGTGACGCTGCTCTGCGAAGGCGATCCGCTGCTCTACGGCTCCTTCATGCATATGTTCGCGCGGCTTGACGCGCGCTTCCGTATCGAGATTTGCGCCGGCGTCTCCGGCATGTCGGGATGTTTCGCGGCGGCGCGCCAGCCGATGGCCTGGGGCGACGACATTCTCACCGTTCTGCCGGCGACGCTCGACGAAGACAGACTTGCGTCGCGCCTCGCCGAAACCGACGCCGCGGTGGTGATGAAGCTTGGCGGCAATTTCGCCAAGCTGCGCCGCGCGATGACTCGCGCCGGCGTCATCGATCGCGCAATCTATGTCGAACGCGGCGCGATGCCCGGCGAAAAGATCATGCGCTTCGCCGACAAGCGCGACGACGAGGCGCCCTATTTCTCGATGGCGCTTGTGCCGGGACGAGGCCGGCGCCCTTGAGCGGCGCGCTTGACATCGTCGGCCTTGGTCCGGCCGACGCGCGATGGCTGACTCACGAGGCGCAGGCGGCGCTCGACGAGGCGCAGGACATTATCGGCTATGCGCCTTACGTCGCGCGCGTTCCCGAGCGCGCAGGACAGACACGTCTTGCAAGCGACAACCGCGTCGAGATCGATCGCGCCCAGGAGGCGCTGGCGCGCGCCGCGCAGGGCCGCCGCGTCGCCGTCGTCTCCGGCGGCGATCCCGGCGTCTTCGCCATGGCGGCGGCGGTTTTCGAAGCAGTCGATTGCGGTCCGCGCGCGTGGCGGGATCTCGACATTCGCGTGCTGCCCGGCGTGTCGGCGATGCAGGCGGCGGCGGCCCGGCTCGGCGCGCCGCTCGGCCATGACTTTTGCGCGATCTCGCTCTCTGACAATCTCAAGCCGTGGGACGTCATCGCCAAGCGGCTGGAACATGCGGCGCAAGGCGACTTCGTGATCGCGCTTTACAATCCGGCGTCTCGCGCGCGGCCAACGCGCATCAATGACGCCTTTGCGCTGCTGCGTCGGCATCTTCCCGGCGAGACCTTCGTCGGCCTCGCGAAATCCGTCGGCCGCGAGAACGAAGAGATCATTTTGACGCGGCTCGACGAAGCCGAGGGCGACAAGGTCGATATGTCGACGCTCGTCGTCATCGGCGCGCGCGGCACGCGCCGCATTTCACGCGATCGCGCGCGCGACTGGGTCTATACGTCGCGGAAGGCGACATGAACGCGCCATGGCTGTCGCTGATCGGTCTCGGCGAAGACGGCGCCGACTCGCTGACTCCGGCGGCGCGCGCGCTCGTCGCGCAGGCCTCACTGATCGTCGGCGGCGCGCGTCATCTCGCGATGATCGACGCGCCCAATGAGCGCCTGCAATGGCCCTCGCCGCTCTCCGACGCATTGCCGCGCATCCTTGCCCAGCGCGGCCAGCCCACGGTGGTTCTGGCCTCGGGAGATCCCTTCTTCTATGGCGTCGGCGATCTCATCGCGCGCCACGTCGCGCGTGACGAGATTTTCTGCGTTCCGTCGCCCTCGGCGTTTTCGCTTGCCGCCGCGCGGCTCAAATGGAGCCAGCAGGATTGCGCGCTGCTTTCGCTGCACGGCCGCGCCTTTGAGCGTGTGACGCCGCATTTGCAGCCGGGCGCAAAGATCATCGCGCTCTCCTGGGACGAGTCGACGCCCGCGCGCCTTGCGCGCCATCTCGTGGAGCGCGGCATGGGCGGATCGCGCGTCTTTGTGCTCGAGCGGCTCGGCGGCGCTAAGGAGCGGGTGCGCGACGCGCGGGCCGACGCCTTCGCGCTCAATGACATTGCGCCGCTCAACACGGTCGCCGTCGAAGTTGACGCCGGCGGAGACGCAGTCGTTATTCCGCTTGCGCCAGGCCTCCCCGACGACTGGTTCGAGCATGACGGGCAACTCACCAAGCGCGACATCCGCGCCGTGACGCTCTCCGCGCTCGCGCCGCGCAAGGGCGAATTGCTGTGGGACGTCGGCGCCGGCGCCGGCTCGATCGCCATCGAATGGATGCTGAGCGATCCCGCGAACCGCGCCATCGCGATTGAGCGGGACATGGAACGCGCGGCGCGCATCGCGCGCAACGCGCTGTCGCTCGGCGTCCCGGATCTGCGCGTCGTCGCGGGCGAAGCGCCGCAAGCGCTCGCCGAACTCGATGCGCCGCAGGCGATCTTCATCGGCGGCGGCGCCGATGCGGCGACGCTCGCCGCCGCATGGGACGCCCTGCCTCGTTTCGGACGTATCGTCGTCAACGCCGTTACGATTGAGACTCAGTCGCTGCTCGCCGACGCCTATCGCGAGAACGGCGGCGAGCTCATACATCTGCAGATCGCGCATGCGCGCCCGATCGGCCGCTTCCATGCGCTCGATCCCGCGATGGGAGTGTTGCAATGGCGCGCGGTGAAGAGATGAATGTTGCGACAGCGCGCCCACCC
>NZ_JAMRYX010000180.1 GCF_024448135.1 Methylocystis suflitae | reverse complement strand
ATCAAACGGTAGGTCCGCCGTCACGCCCGCGTCTTCGTGTTCGTCAAGAACATGGAAACAATCAGCTTTTCGCGAAGCGCGCCGCCCGACGACGAAGCGGCTCAAGACGTCGCGCCCGTGACTCGCAATTGACATGGGCGGCCACATACGACATCGTCCGGCCGCTTATTGCGTTATGTGACGCCGTTGCTGTTCCATGGCGGGAGGGGTCGAGCGCAAGCGCAGTCTAGACGCCCAACGGGCAAGTGAAGGAAACCACCAAATGAACAAATACGCCATTATGACGGCGGCTCTCCTAGTCGCCGGCATGATCAGCCCGGCATTCGCGGATTGCGACGTCCACAAAGCGGACGAAGACAAGCAGGCTAAATGCGCTGAGAAATGCGACGACGAGTACCTCGCCCGCAAGATGAACTATGCCGCCAACCAGGATGAAGTCCGCGCCAATAAGAAGGCCTGTGACGCCGCCTGCGGCTGCCCGCAGAACACGAAGGATCAATAAGCCGAGCCTCGCGATCGAGGTCGGTTGAGACGGGGCGCGCATTCAATGCGCGCCCGTTTTTTTTGTCAGTCCGCCGTGTAGACGTTGCCGTCTGGGCCTTTCCAGCCGCTGCCCGCTTCATAAAAGCGATATTCCTCGTCGAACGCAATCGTCGACCCAGGCGCGATATATTGCTTGCCGGGCGGATCGGAACTGCGGGGCGCAGTCACATAATGACTGCTCGGCGAGCAGCCGTCGGGAAATTTTCCAGCCTCGGGCTTGCATTCGAGATTGGCGCCTTCCGGGAACTCGACCCGCGCATTGAAGAAGATCTCGTAGCCCTTTTCACCGGTGGCGTGCATCTCGAGACGCTCGGACATCGTCTGTTTGAACTCGACGATCTTGAACGGCTTGTCGACGCGCTGCTTCAGCAAGTTCTCGAAAATCTGCCGGGCGTGCGCTTCGGTTGGATAGCAGCCGAACATGCAAAAAGCATTTGCCGGGATCGCCGAAAGCGACGCCAGCAGCATCGCAACGGCGAATGTGATGAAAGCGCCTCGCATGATGTCCTCTCCCTCAGCCCTTATGATTTCGCGCCCGGCGGCGCGTCTTTTTTTAAACTATAGCATCTTATCGCAGCATCGCGGCGCGTCTCAAATCGTAGAGCGCGTCCCGATCGCATGGAATCATGTGATCGATGCGACTTTTTCGGAATTTGCTCTAGCGGTCGGGCGTGGTCGGGTCGCCCCAGAGATCCTTCACCTGGTCGAAGTGGATCGCCGGATCATAGCCGCCGGGCGTAAGACCGAGACAGGCCGAAGAAAGCCGCCCGAGCGAAGAGAGCACGGCATAGGAGGCGACGACGCGGTCGCGCTGCGCGAAGACGAGCGCGATGCGGGCGTAGAGCAGCTCTTGCTGCGCGATAAGAATTTCGAGCGTCGTCCGCTGACCGGCCTTGGCTTCTTCTCTTATGCCGTAAAGCGCGCGCTCGGCCGCGGCGATTTGGGTTTGCGCCGCTAAAATTTGAGTTTTCGCCGCCTGCAGCGCGCCCCAATAGGCGCGCACCAGCGAGAGAACTTCTGCGCGGGCGACATCGGCGTCGAACCGTCGCTGTCCGGCGGTCTCCTTCGCCTGCCGCACCCGGGAGGACGTCAGGCCGCCCTCGTAAATCGGCACGTTGAGATGGCCGAGGACTTTTGCGCCGATGTTGCGGTTCCCGATGCCGGAAATATCGGTCTGCGTGAAGACGTCGCCGACGATCGACAGTTTGGGCATGAAGTCGGCTTCGAGCGCCTTGATGTCGAGATCGGCGACGTCGGCCTCGTGAAGCGCCGCGAGAATGAACGGATGTTCGTGTTGCGCGATTTGTTCCGCTTCTTCGCGCGACTTCGGCAGCAATCGGTCGATCGGCGCGCCCGGCGCGAGCTTTGTCGGCTCGACGCCGACCGTCTTGCGATAGATGCCGATGCTCGCGTCAAGCGTGGCGCGCGCGGAGCCGGCGAGAGACTTGCCGCCTGCGAGCCGCGCCTCGACCTGCGCGACATCCGTCAAGGTGATCTGTCCGTACTGATAGCGCTCCCGCGTCTGGCGCAATTGCTCCTTCAAGACCGCGACATTGCTTTCCTGAAGTTTGAGCGCCGCCGTGTCGCGTAAGACATTCATATAGGCGGTGACGGCATCGAATAATATGCGCTGTTCGGTCAGGCGCAGACGCTCGCGTCCGGCGAAGACCCCCGATTCCGCCGCGCGCGTTTGGTTTTGCGTCTTGAACCCGTCGAATATCGGTTGTTCGAATGTCAGATGGGCGGAGCGGGGAATGCTGCCGCCGTTTTGAATGTTCTTTGTGATGGAGGTATCGGTCGGGTCGTTGACGTTGACGTCGCGCTGCTTCGTGACAGCCCGATTCTGCTGGACGCCGAGATAGGCGTCGCCGCTCACGCGGGGCCTCATGCCGGCCTCCGCCTGCGGCACTCTTTCGTCGATGGCGCGCAGTTCGGCTCTGCCGGCGTTGAGCTGCGGATTGGCGTTATAGGCGCGGAGCATCGCGCCCATCAGTGTTTCTGCATGCGCCGCGCCGCCGCTCAGAACGAAGCAGATCAGGACAGAGGCGACGCCGCGCATGCTCACCGGTCAAGCTCCGCTTTGCTGGACGGTAGTCGACTCTGGCGAACGACAGAAGAACGCATAAAGCGCGGGCAGGACCACAAGAGTCAGCGCCGTGGCGCTGATCAGGCCGCCAATCACGACCGTCGCGATCGGCTTTTGCACTTCGGCGCCGGTGCCCGTCGCGAGCGCCATCGGCAGGAAGCCGAGCGACGCGACGAGGGCCGTCATGATGACCGGCCGCAGCCGCGTCATCGCGCCTTTGAAGATCGCCTGGCGCTCGGGCATGCCGCCTGCAATCAACTGCGAAATATAGGTGCGCATGACGAGGCCGTTGAGCACAGCGACGCCAGACAGCGCGATGAAGCCGACGGCGGCCGAGACGGACATGGGCATCCCGCGCAGCCATAGCGCCGCGACGCCGCCGGAAAGCGCCAGCGGCACCGCGGTGAACACCAGCAGCGCGTCGCGCGTCGCGCCGAGCGCCGAGTAGAGCAGCAGAAAGATCAAGAAGAAGCAGGCCGGCACGACGATCATCAACCGCGCCCGCGCCGCCGCGAGATTCTCGAATTGCCCGCCCCAGGCAATCCAGTAGCCGGGCGGCAGCGTCACCTTCGAAGCGATTTTGGCGCGCGCCTCTTCGACCACCGAGGCAATGTCGCGCCCGCGCACATTGGCGCTGACGACGACGCGGCGATGGCCGTTCTCCCGCGAAATCTGGTTCTGGCCGTCGAGGGTGGAGAACTTCGCCACCTGTTTCAGCAGCACGACGGGCGTATTGCCCGCCGCCGAGGGAAGCGCGACCGGAATTGATTCCAAAGCCTGCGCGTCCTCGCGCAAATTATCCCGCAGACGAACGACGATGGGGAAGCGGCGGTCGCCCTCGAACACCACGCCAGCCCTTTGCCCGCCGATCGCGGCGCCGATGACGTCCTGGACCGCGGCGACGCTGAGGCCAAGCCGCGCGATCGCGCCCTTATCGACGGCGATGTCGAGGATCGGGAGGCCAACCACCTGTTCGACCTTTACGTCGCTCGCGCCTTTGATCGTATTGAGAACGCCGGCGATCTGATTGGCCGCCTTCAACAGAACATCAAAATTTTCGCCGAACACTTTGACGGCGATGTCGCCGCGCACGCCGGCGAGCAGCTCATTGAAGCGCAGTTGAATAGGCTGCGAGAACTCATAGGCGTTGCCCGGCAGTTTCGCGAGCCGCGCCTCCATCTTTTCGATCAGCGCCGCCTTGTCGAGGCCTGGGTCAGGCCATTTTTCGCGCGGCTTCAGCATAATAAAAGTATCGGTCAGGTTCGGTGGCATCGGATCGGTTGCGATTTCGGCCGTGCCGGTTTTGGAGAAGACGTAGTCGACCTCCGGAAAGCTGCGCAGCGTGCGTTCGATGTCGAATTGCATCGCCTGCGCCTGCGTCAGCGACGCGCTCGGGATGCGATTCGCCTGCATGGCGAGGTTTTTTTCGTCGAGCGTCGGAACGAACTCTTCGCCCAATGTCATATAGAGACCCGCCGCGAGAACGAAGGCGCCCGCGCCAAGCGCGATCGGCTTCAAAGGCGCGGCCATCGCCCATTTCAACATCGGCTCATAGGCGCGCTTGAGCCCTTCGACGACGATGTTTTCAGATTCGCGCACGCGGCCAGAAAGCGCGATGGCGATCATCGCAGGAAAGAATGTCAGCGACAGAACGAATTCCGAAGCGAGCGCCATGATGACGGTCATCGCCATCGGATGGAACATCTTCCCTTCGACTCCGGAAAAAGTCAGAATCGGCACATAGACGAGAATGATGATCGCCTGGCCGTAGACCGTCGGCCGCCGCATCTCGACCGCCGAGTCGATGACGGTCGTCAGCCGTTCCTCCAGCGTGAGCGTGCGGCCCAGAGCGTTCTGACGCTGCGTCAGGCGACGCAAGCAATTCTCGGTGACGATGATCGCGCCGTCGGCGATCAATCCGAAATCGAGCGCGCCGAGACTCATCAGATTGGCGCTGATTTTTCCGACATGCATGCCGACGCCCAGCAGCAACATCGTCAGCGGTATGACCATCGCCGTCACGAGCGCCGCGCGGAAATTGCCGAGCATGACGAACAGCACGAGGATGACGAGCGCCGCGCCCTCGACGAGATTCTTGGCGACGGTGGTGATCGTGGCGTTGACGAGCAAGGTGCGGTTCAAGATCGTGCGCACTTCAATGCCGGGCGGCAGCAACCGGCGGATCTCGTCCATCTTCGCATTGACGGCGCTCGAGACTTCGCGACTGTTGGCGCCGATCAGCATCAGCGCGGTGCCGATCACCACTTCTTCGCCATTCATGCTGGCGCTGCCCATGCGCAGCTCGCGTCCGACGCCCACCTCCGCGATGTCTTCGAGTCGCACCGGCGTGCCGCCGCGCGTCGATACGACGACTTTGGCGATGTCATCGATCGACTCGAGCCGTCCCGGGCTGCGCACGACGAGACCCTCGCCGTTGCGTTCGACATAGCCTGCGCCCCGGCTGATATTGTTGCGCTCGATAATGCCGGCGAGATCGGCGAAAGACAGTCCGAGAGCGTAGATCTTCGCCGGGTCCGGCTGAACGTGATATTCCTTAATGTAGCCGCCAAGCGAGTCGACGCCGGCGACTCCCGGCACGGTGCGCAACTGCGGCTTGATGATCCAATCCTGCACGGTGCGCAGATAGGCGGTGCGTTCGAGCAAATTGCGCAGCCTCTGCCCTTCCGGCGTGAGATAATCGCCGTTGCTCTGCCAGCCGGGCTTCCCGTCTGGCGCCGGTTTCTCTCTCTCGCGCGGGGCGTAGTCGACCGACCACATGTAGATTTCGGAAAGGCCCGTGGCGACCGGGCCCATATGCGATTCGACGCCCGGCGGAAAAATCTCCTTGGCGAGCGTCAGGCGTTCGCCGACCTGCTGACGCGCGAAATAGATGTCGACATTGTCGGCGAAGACGGCGGTGACCTGCGCGAAGCCGTTGCGCGAAAGCGAGCGGGTATATTCCAGTCCCGGAATTCCCGCGATGGCGTTCTCGATCGGATAGGTGACCTGTTTCTCGATCTCGAAGGCCGAAAGCGCCGGCGCGAAAGCGTTGATCTGCACCTGATTGTTCGTGATGTCCGGCACCGCGTCGATCGGCAATCGCATTAGCGACCAGACGCCAAGCGGGACGACGAGCGCCGTCAACAACACCACGAGCCAACGGCTTCGGACCGAGAAGGCGATGAGATTCTTGATCATCGGCGGCCGCTAGCACTCAAGGCGATAGTTTGGGAACGCAGTCGAAGCGTCGTCCATGACGTCGAGGAAGGAAAGCCGCCGACGCGCATCATTCCTCCGGAATGTTCTGTTTGCCGAGTTCCGCCTTCAGCAGAAAGACATTGGAGACGGCGATCTGCTCTCCCGGCTGCAATCCGGAGACGACCTCGACCGAGCCATCATCTCCCCGTCCAAGTTCGACCTCGCGCTTGGCAAAGCCCTCTGGCGTGCGAACGAAGACATTGGGCTTGCCGTCGATGATCATGACCGCCGAGCGCGGAATTTTGAGCTTCACCCGCGCCTCCTTGAGGGAGATTTCCGCCTCCACAAGGCTGCCAGGACGCAGCGAGAAATCCGGATTGGCGAAGCGCGCAAGAATCTGGCCCGACCGCGTCTCCCGGGTGATCATCGCATTGACGTAGGTGATCTTGCCCTCGAAGCTGCGTCCTTCGGCGTTGGAAATCCGGACCTCCTGGCCCTCGCGCAACAGGGCGAGATCGGCGGCGGGCACGGCGAGTTCGGCCTCGACGACAGAGAGATCGGAGATCACGTAGAGCTCCTTGGCCTGACCCTCGCCGCCGACGGGCTGTCCGACGCTGACCAGACGCTCGATGACGCGCCCGGAGATCGGCGCGCGGATCTCCTTGCGACGAAGATCGGCGATCGGCTGAGAGGGCAGGGCGGCGATCTCCTGCTCGCTCATGTCCAGCGCGGCGAGCTTTTGCCGCGCAAGATCGAGCTTCACTTTGGCTTCCATGAAGACGGTTTTGGCTTTCAGAAACAGCTGCTCTGCGGTGATCTTCTTCTCGAACAGTCCCTTTTCGCGTTGAAAAAGCACGTTCTGCAGATCGAAATTCGCCGATGCGGCGAGATACTCGCTTTTCGCTTCGGCTACTTCGCGGGAGTCGATAATCGCGATGGTTTCGCCGCGCGCGACCTGGTCTCCAAGGCGCTTGCGCATCTCTTCGACGACGCCCGCGACCTTGGCGGCGACGCGCGCGATTTTGTCCGGATCGGGTTTGACGGCGGCAGGCGCCGTGATCCGGCGTGTAATGACGCCGGGGCCGACCGTCGCCGTCGCGATCTTGGAGGCTTCGATCTGAGCGGCGGAAAGCCGGACTTCGCCGTCGACGGGCCCGGGCTCAGCCGCCGCGCTTTGGCGGTCAGGCGAGACGCGGCTGCGCATGGCGCTGTAGAGCGACGGCAGCGCGGCGCCAAGCGCCAGGCTCGCGAGAATAGCAAGAACCAGAACGGACCTATAACGGGTCATGATCGCGCAGTCAGCTCCGTCACGAGCGGTCTGAAGGGAGTAGCATTGGCGCGCCGCTCGAGCCATTGGCGCCGCGGCGCAAGTGGGGGATATCGCGCGTCCGGCGTTGATTCATCTTTCTTTAAAGGAGTTGGCTGACCCGGTCCATGCGGCGGTTCGCGGCTCTTTCGCACATGCCGCAGTTTTTAAAAAGAAAAGCCAGGTCACGACCCCATTTATGAATCGCCGCGTTCTTTGCGCAATCGGTCCCAATAGTCGATGCGTTTGGCGATCTCGCGCTCGAATCCGCGCTCGACCGGTCTGTAGAACTTCTGCCGCGAGAGCGAATCAGGCCAGTAGTTCTGGCCCGAGAAGGCCTCAGGCGAATCATGGTCATATTCGTAGTTCGCGCCATAACCCTCTTCGCGCATCAATTTCGTCGGCGCGTTGAGGATGACCTTCGGCGGCGTCAGCGAGCCCTTCTCTTCCGCGACGCGCTGCGCGCGCTTGAAGGCGACATAGGCGGCGTTGGATTTGGGCGCGGTCGCCACATAGATCACCGCCTGCGCCAGCGCGAGCTCGCCCTCGGGGCTGCCGAGGAAATCATAGGCGTCCTTGGCGGCGTTGGCGACGACGAGCGCCTGCGGATCGGCCAGGCCGATGTCTTCGACCGCCATCCGCACGATGCGGCGCGCGAGAAACAGCGGATCTTCGCCGGCGGCGAGCATGCGCGCAAGATAGTAGAGCGCGGCGTCCGGGTCCGAACCGCGGACGCATTTGTGCAATGCGCTGATGAGATTGTAGTGGCCTTCCTGCGCCTTGTCGTAGATCGGCGCGCGGCGCTGCACGATGTCGACGAGTCCTGTCCGATCGAAGATCTCGCCGGGCTTCGCGGCGCGCCAGATTTCCTCGGCGAGCGTCAACGCCGCGCGGCCGTCGCCGTCGGCCATGCCGACAAGCGCTTCGCGCGCGTCGGCTTCGAGCGGCAGCGTCTTGCCTTCGGCGTTTTCGGCGCGCTTGAGCAGCTGTTCGATCGCCGCTTCGTCGAGCGCCTTGAAGGTCATCACGCGCGCGCGTGAGAGCAGCGCGGCGTTGAGCTCGAAGGATGGGTTTTCGGTCGTCGCGCCGATGAGCGTGATCGTGCCGTCCTCCATCACCGGCAGGAAGGAATCCTGCTGCGCGCGATTGAAGCGGTGAATCTCGTCGACGAAGAGCAAGGTCCCCTGGCCGGCGGCGCGTCTGGCGCGCGCCGCCTCGAACGTCTTCTTCAAATCGGCGACGCCGGAAAAGATCGCCGAAATCTGCACGAAGGCGAGCTTGGTCTCATGCGCGAGCAGCCGCGCGACCGTGGTTTTGCCGGTGCCGGGCGGACCCCAGAAGATGAGCGAGCCCAGCGCGCCGGCGCGGACGAGCCGTGTCAGCGCGCCCTCGGGTCCAAGCAGATGATCCTGACCCGCCACCTCATCGAGACGCGTCGGCCGCAATCGGTCGGCGAGCGGACGCGGCGCGTCGTTTTCGAGCTTCGCGGCTTGGAACAGATCGGACATCGTTACTGATTAACATAGCGAGGCGGCTCGCCAGTGAGAATCTCTGGAGCCGGAGAAAAGGGAACGCGCCGCAAACGTGGCGGAACGTGCGCCGTGGATGGCTCGGACGCTCCCGGCCCCCGAGTTTGTCCCGATCAGCTACTCGACTACTGAAGCGGAGCCGTTAACCGCCGATTAACCTTGCCGCAAGTATTCCGATTCAGTGAATGAATTCGGGGCCGGGATCACATTCGTTAAGCTTCGCGTGCAGAGCGTCGACATCAACCAAAAACTGGACCGTCGCACATGCGCAAAATCGCTTTCGTCACCCAGAAGGGCGGCGCCGGCAAGAGCACGCTCGCCAGCAGCGTCGCCGTCGCCGCGCGGCAAGCTGGGGAACGCGTGTTCATCATCGATCTCGACCCGCTGCAAACCCTGGTCAAATGGTCGCGCGCGCGCGGCGCCGCCGACATTCCGGTCGAACACGTGCCGCCAGCGAAGCTGAGCAAGGCGCTTGCCGCGCTCGCGGCAAAGGGCGTGACGCTCGCCATTATCGATGCGCCGGGTCAGGAGGGCGACTATCTTTCGGCGGCCGTGCGCGCCGCGGATCTATGCGTCATTCCGGCGCGTCCCAACGCCTTCGATCTCTGGGCGTCGGAAATCACACGCATGCGCGTAAAGGAGAAAGGCAAGGATTACGCCTTTCTGCTCAACCAATGTCCGCCCGCGCAACAGAGCGCGCGCGTCGAACTGGGCGCCAAGGCGCTGCAGGCGATGGGCGGTCTTCTCGCGCCGCTCGTGTCGTCGCGCGTCGATTACCAGGAAGCGGCGCGGCTCGGGCGAGGGGTAGGCGAATATAACCCCGACGGCGTCGCGGCGGAGGAGATGCGGGAGCTTTGGGCTTCGATCAAGCGCCGGTTGAAAAAACCGGCGAGCGCGGCCAAGACGCCGCCAGCGAAGTCGACGAAGGCGGTGAGGAACGCCGCCTGATCGTCACCTGAGAGTACCGCGCCGCGCGAGAGCAGGGCGCTAATTAATCTCCACGATTCGCGCGCTGTGGTGGATGACCTCCGCCTTGTCGCCGACGGACTTGCCCATCAGCGCCTTTGCGAGCGGCGCGACATAGGGAATGAGCCCCTTCGTCGGATCGGCTTCGTCTTCGCCGACGAGCCGGAAACTGCGGCGTTCGCCGTCCTCGAGTTCGACGATGACGCGATGGCCGAACCGCACATGCGAATGATCTGCGATCGCCCGGATAACTTCGGCGCTGGCGCGACGCGCCGACCAATAGCGCAGATCGCGTTGCGCCAGCGCCAGCGCGTGATTGTCTTCGCTCGCCGTTGCGCGTTCGATTTCCTTCTGCAGTCGCGCAAGCTCGGCTTCAATCTGTTCGAGGCCCTCGGGCGTGACCAGATTGCGATGCGGACTGACCGGCCGGTCAGGCAGGTCCTCGCGCGGATTGTCGTCATTCTGTTCTTTCGTAAAAGCCGAACTCATGCGCTTTTGACCTTTGGTTCGCCGCGCCGATGCGGCGAGCGTCCTTAAGAAAAATAATCGGCCCAAGCGGGCCGTCGTGGGCATTAGAGCCGAGACGGGCGCGCTTGTCGAGAAATTGACGCCGCAATGCGACGATTCGCGCGCGCTTTCGAAGGCTTAGCTTTGCTGTTCAAAGGCCGAGATCCAACCTGCATTTTAGAGCGGAAGATGCAGGCCCATATCGATGACGACTCTGCCGCGAATCTTTCCGCCAACGATCGAGCGGGCGCGATCCAGCGCCGCGTCGAAGGAAATGATTTCGCTCATCGCGTCGATCGCGGAGGAATCGAGGTCCCGCGCGATTCGGGTCCACGCGGCCCGCCGCAGCTCGATGCGCGGGCGCACGCTTTCGACGCCGAGCAGCGAGACGCCGCGCAGAATAAAAGGCGCGACAGTCGCCGGAAGCTCCATGCCGCCGACATTGCCGCAGGCGGCGACGGCGCCATCGAAGCGCGTCTGCGCAAGAAGATTGGCGAGCGTGACGCCGCCGACAGTGTCGACGCCGACGGCGAAGCGCTGCTTTTGCAGCGGCTTTCCTGGAGCGGACAATTCGTCGCGGCCGATGATTTCGGATGCGCCCAGGCCTTTGAGATAAGCGGCTTCGTTCGCATGTCCGGTGACGGCGGCCACGCGCCAGCCAGCCTTGGCGAGCAATGCGACGGCGAAAGAGCCGACGCCTCCCGTCGCGCCCGTCACCACCGCGAGACCATCCTCGGGCCGGGCGCCATGGCGCTCCAGCGCAACCACGCAGAACATGGCGGTCAGTCCCGCGGTGCCAACCGCCATGGCGCGCGCGGGCGTCAGCGGCGGCGGCAGTTTCGCGAGCCAATCGCCCGATAGCCGCGCCTTTTCCGCAAAGCCTCCGTAATGCGCTTCGCCCAGGCCGCACGCCGTCGCAACCACAATGTCGCCCGCCGTAAATTCCGGATGCGCGGAGCGCGTGACGCGACCCGCGAGATCGACGCCGGGGATCATGGGGAAGCGTCGCACCACCGGTCCCTTTCCGGCGACGGCGAGACCGTCCTTGTAGTTGATCGCCGAGAAGGCGACGTCAACGTCGACGTCGCCCTCCATCAGGTCGCGCTCATGCATGATGACGTAATCGGCGTGCTGGCCGTAACTGTTCTTGTCGATGCGAATAGCTCTGAAATTAGTCATATGGCTGCGCCTACGCTGTTGACTGCGCCAAAACAGCGCTTTTTGGCGGAGAAAAAAAGACAAAAAAAAGAAAACATGAGGCCGCCATGGCCGTAAAGCCCGAAATTCTGATCAATCAACTATGCAGAATTGGGCGGCGCCAATAGTGCATAATATTACTTGATGCAGTCGGACTATTCTGTTAGGCAGTCAACAAGTAACGGCAGTGCGACGATTCTATGCAGCAAAGCATTGACCAAGGGCGAAAAGGGCGGCGTCCGTCTCAACAGGAAGTGGTGAGCAATCCGATGAATCAAGCCAACAACATTGAACTCGCGGCTGACATCGTCTCCGCCTATGTGAGCAACAACTCCGTTCCCGCCGGAGAGTTGCCCGGGCTTATCAGCGAAGTCTACAGCGCCTTGTTGCGCGTTGGCGCGGGCTCCGCGGCGTCGCCCGCCGAGCCGCCGAAACCGGCGATTCCCGTCAAGCGTTCGGTGACCAATGACTACATCATCTGCCTTGAGGACGGGAAGAAGTTCAAGTCGCTGAAGCGTCATCTGCGCACGCAATATGGGCTGTCGCCCGAAGACTATCGTGAGAAGTGGGGCCTCCCGGCCGACTATCCGATGGTTGCGCCCAACTACGCCAAGGCGCGGTCTAATCTCGCCAAGCAGATGGGGCTCGGCCAGCAGCGCCGGCGTCGCGGCAAATAAAAGGCGGCCAAACGGCCGCCTTCTCCAATTAACCTGAAAGCCACAGCGCGCGCCGTCGCCGCGCCAGGTCAGTGACGCCCCGACGGTTCAGGTCTCTTCGTCAGTTTCGATGTCGCCGTCGATCAATCCGGAGACATCGTCGTCGGATTCTTCCTCCTCGAGGAAGGTGTCGTCTTCGGCGTCGTCTCCCTCGATCTCCACATCGTCTTCGACATCGATCGATTCCGCGACGACCTCCGCCTCCTCGACTTCTTCGAGCGACACCGTTTCAGGGTTCTCCTTTTCGAGTTCGCTCTCTTCTTCTTCTTGTTGCGCGCGCGCCGCCGCTCGCGTCAGCGCAACAATCTGATAAATCGCGCCGCATTTCGGACAGGCGATCGGGTCCTTGTTAAAGTCGTAAAACTTCGTCCCGCAGGACTGACATTGGCGTTTGGCGCCGAGTTCGGGTTTTGCCACGGTCGATGGGTCCTCGAGAAGCAGCGTGGGAACGCCCCGCCTATATTGAGAGACTGTGTGGGCGCTCCGGTTAGTGGCGTCCCGCGTCGCTGTCAAATGGGAAATGCATTGTCTGCGCGCCCATTGCCAAGCGCCGCGCAGATTGGCATAGAATCACCCTCACGCGGGTGTAGCTCAATGGTAGAGCAGCAGCCTTCCAAGCTGAATACGAGGGTTCGATTCCCTTCACCCGCTCCAGTTCCTTTCAGGTGAGCTTTCCCCGGCGCGAGCGATTGCGGCCCGCCTGTTCTTTTGGTTGGGCCGCGCCTTGCCCGCAGCGGCGGTCTCCTGCGGCCTCGGCATCCCCGTTCGCGCATCACCGGTTCACTCCGTTTTCAGAGTCTTGCCAAACACGCGAATCGGCCTTGGCGTTTACCAATTACGCGTAGTCGCGCGCCGCGCAAAGCCGCCGCATCGTCGAGGCGCCACTCGCTCGAACGTCGCGCCGCCTATCCAAGCGTCCCGAAGAAGGACGCGGCGTTAACCGTTCTTGTTGGTTTGCGCCGCATCCCTCATGTCGACGCAGCGGATGAGGCGCTCGAGGGTCGCGCAAATTCGCCGGAACGCAACGCCAACTGAGATCGAACGCTGATTCGTGCCTGCTGCGTTCCCGGTTGATCCCAAAGCTTAACAGTGAGCCGCGCAACCGCCTAATCTTGACCGTTGACAGCAGCGACGAAAAGAGTCCGCCTGCGGCTCTTTCGCTAAGACCGCGCGCTACGTCGTCGACGAGACGTTCTCGCAACTTCTGGCGTTTCGATTTGGCCGCGCGTCCATATATTGTTGGAACAGAGCGTGACTCGGCGAGAGTCAGCGATTCGGGCGCGATTCGTTCGCCGGCTGTTCAGAAGGTAAAGTCGCGCCCTGCTCGAAGTTTCGATATGAAACGAAGGCGCGCCGCGGCGCGCGTCAGGCAGCAAAGAAGAACATGACAGTCGCGCCGTCCTACCCGGCGAGCCGCGCCGCCCCCCGCGCAAGGCCGTTTGACAGGGGCGTGGCGGCGGTGCTCGGCCCCACCAACACCGGCAAGACGCATCACGCCATCGAGCGTATGTTGTCCTTTCCCTCCGGCGTCATTGGGCTGCCTCTGCGCCTGCTCGCCCGTGAGGTCTATAATCGCGTCGCCGAGCGCGTCGGCGCGGACAATGTCGCGCTCATCACCGGCGAGGAAAAGATTAAGCCCCGCGCGCCGGCCTATTGGGTCGCGACGGTTGAAGCGATGCCGCGCGACGTCCAGGCGGATTTCGTCGCGATCGACGAAATCCAGCTCGCCGCCGATCTCGACCGCGGCCACATTTTCACTGACCGGCTCCTCCACTGGCGCGGACGCCAGGAGACTCTCCTGATCGGCGCGGAGACGATGGCGCCGCTCGTTACAGAACTCTTTCCCGGCGCGCCGATCTTTACGCGCCCGCGACTTTCCAAACTTTCCTTCGCCGGCGACAAGAAGATCTCGAGGCTCCCGCCGCGCACTGCGATCGTCGCCTTTTCCGCCGAAGAGGTTTACGCGATCGCGGAACTGATCAAGCGCCAGCGCGGCGGGGCGGCCGTCGTGCTCGGCGTGCTGTCGCCGCGCACGCGCAACGCTCAGATCGAGCTCTATCAAAGCGGCGACGTCGATTACATCGTCGCGACGGACGCCATCGGCATGGGGCTCAATCTCGACGTCGATCATGTCGCCTTCGCCTCAGATCGCAAATTCGACGGATTGCGCCATCGCAGGCTGACGCCGGCGGAATTTGGACAGATCTCCGGCCGAGCGGGGCGCCATATGAGCGACGGCTTTTTTGGCGCGACCGGCCGCTGCCCGCCCTTCGACGAGGAATTGATCGGCGCTTTAGAGGACCATCGCTTCGATCCGGTGAGGACGCTGCAATGGCGCAACAGCGCCCTCGATTTTTCTTCGATCGACGCGCTGATGCATTCTCTTGACCAGGTTCCGGCGCATCCGGATCTGGTGCGCGCGCGGGTCGCCGACGATCAAAGGGCGCTTGAAGCCGCGAGCCGTGACGAGATCGCGCGGCGCAACGCCAAGACGACAGCCGATGTCGCGCGGCTGTGGGAAGCCTGCCAAATCCCCGATTACCGCAAGACTTCGCCTGCCGCGCACGCCGAGCTCGCGCTGGCGATATTCTCGTTCATCGCTCGGCGCGGCAAGATCCCCGAGGACTGGATGGCGCGGCAGATCGAGGCGGTGGACCGCATCGACGGCGACATCGCGACGCTATCGAACCGCCTCGCGCAAGTGCGTACCGCAAGTTTTATCGCCAACCGTTCCGGCTGGCTCGACGACTCTCAGCATTGGCAGAGCGTCGCGCGTCGGGTAGAGGACAGCATATCCGACGCGTTGCACGACAGACTGACGCAGCGTTTCGTCGACCGCCGCACCAGCGTGCTGGCGCGCCGCTTAAGAGAGAATGCAATGCTTGAAGCCGAAATCAACGCCGCCGGCGACGTTCTGGTCGAAGGCCAGCACGTCGGAAGCCTTCAGGGATTTCGCTTCACGCCGGATCCCGGCGCGGCGGGCGAGGCCGCCAGGACGTTGAACGCGGCGGCGCAGAAGGCGCTCGCTGGAGAATTCGAGGCGCGGGCGACCCGCGTCTTCGACGCGGTCGACGACGCCTTCGCGCTCGGCAATGACGGGCTGATTCGCTGGCTCGGCGAACCTGTGGGGAAAATCGCCTCGGGCGCCGGCGTGCTGGCGCCGACGACGCGCGTCCTTGCCGACGAGCAGCTGACAGGACCGGCTCTGGAGAAGGTCAAGCAACGCCTCGACCTCTGGCTCGCGCAACACGTCAAGAAGCTGCTCGGGCCGCTCGAGCAGCTGGAGAAGGGCGAAGGCCTGGAAGGGGTGACGCGCGGCGTCGCCTTCCAGCTCGCCGAAGAATTGGGCGTGCTCGACCGCGCGCGCGTCGCCAAGGACGTGAAGGCTTTCTCGCAGGAGGACCGCGCCGCGCTGCGCAAGCTCGGCGTGCGATTCGGGGCCTATCACATCTATGCGCCCGCGCTGCTCAAGCCGGCGCCGCGCGCGCTTTCGGCGCTGCTTTGGGCCTTGCATCACGGCGGTCTTGAGAATGTGAAGGGGCTTGAGGAAGTGCCGCATCTGGCGGCCTCTGGACGCACCTCCTTCGCCGCCGACGCATCGATCCCGAAAGGTTTTTATCGCGCCGCCGGCTTCCGAGTCTGCGGCGAGCGCGTCGTTCGCGTCGATATTCTTGAGCGTCTCGCCGATCTTATTCGGCCGGCGATCGCCTACCGTCCGGGGCTCACCGCGGGCGAGCCGCCGCCCGGCGCGGCCGACGCCGACGGCTTCGTCGTCACCGTCGCGATGACTTCGCTCACGGGCTGTTCCGGCGAGGCTTTTTCCTCGATCCTCAAGTCGCTCGGCTATGCTTCGACGCAGCGTCCAGGACCGGCCATTACGGTTCCGATCGTGCCGGCGGCGGCGATGGAGCCTGTGACGCCAAGCGCCGGGACCAAGCCAGCGGAAGCCGCGAGCGAGAACATTCAGGCCGAAAGCGCCGCCGCCGAGGCGCCTGCCGCCGAGCAAGCGGCTGTCGCGCCGCAACCGGCCGACGCCGAGGAAGCGCCGGTCGAGACGCCCGCCGCCAGTGAAGTCCCGACGTCCGAGGCGCCAGCGCCAGTCGCGGAAGAGGGCGTAGAGGCGCGCGAAGAAGAGGCGACGGCGACTGAAGCACAGGAAGAGCCCGCCTCGGAGGCTGCGCCGGCCAAAGCTGCGCCGACCGAGCCGGAATCCATCGAGATCTGGCGTCCGCAGCGCCATGTGCATTCCGGTCCGCGCCCCCGCGAGGCCGGCGCGCATCGCCAGGCCCACGGTCACGCCCACGGTCAGGGCGCTGAGGACAAGCAGCAGCGGCCGCCGCGTCGCGACCAGCGGTCCGGCAACGCTCCAGGCAAGGAAGGGCGTCCTTCTGGAAAGCCGCGCATCGAGGGCCGCCCGCCGCGCGACGACGCCCGCCCCCGGCGCCCTGGCGGATTCGCCGCGCCGGAGCGCCGCGAGCGCCAGCCCGATCCGGACTCGCCTTTCGCCAAGCTTGCGGCGCTCAAAGCCGAGCTTGAGAAAAAGGGCAAATAGCAACGCTTGCGCTTCTGCCCTCAGCTTCGCCATCGTATTGCCAATAGTCGGGCGGACAACTATTGCTGCCCGGGGGCGGGCGCGGCCGAGTGCGAGAGGGGCTTATGAAGAAGATATTGCCCGTTATTATGTGCGGCGGATCGGGGACGCGGGTGTGGCCCGAGTCGCGCGAGACGCTACCCAAGCAGTTCATTCCGCTCATTGGCGAGCGCTCCACCTTCCAGACGACGATGGCGATGCTGGCCGACCCGGCGTTCGAGACGCCGATCGTCATCTCTAATTTCGACTACCGCTTCCTCATCGCCGACCAACTGCGCGAGATCGGCGCGCATGCAGAGGTCGTTCTCGAGCCGTCGCGCCGCGACTCGGGTCCGGCGGTCGCCGTCGCGGCGGGCCTCGCCGCGCGCCGCGCGCCCGACACAGTCGTCGTCGTGCTCGCCGCCGACCATGTCGTTCGCGACAGGGCGGGCCTCGTCGAGCTGTGCAAGCGGGCGGGAGCCGCCGCCGCGGAAGGCTATATCGTCACGCTCGGCGTGAAGCCCGACGGCCCCGCGACGGGATACGGCTATCTGCGCCCCGGCGCGCCGCTCGAGTCGTGTTGCGATGTCTACAAGCTTGAGGCTTTCGTCGAAAAGCCGGACCGCGCAACGGCGCAGGACTATGTCGACGCCGGCTATTTCTGGAACAGCGGCAACTTCATCTTTCGCGCCGACGTCATGCAGTCGGAGATTGCGCAATTCGAGCCCGGCATTTTCGCCGCCGCCGAAGCGGCGATCGAAGCGGCCCGCCAGGACCTCGGCTTCATGATTTTGAACGCCGAAGCCTTCGCGCACGCGCCGAAGAAATCGATCGATTACGCCGTGATGGAAAAGACCGACAAAGCGGCGCTGATTCCAGCCGATATCGGCTGGTCCGACGTCGGCACCTGGCGCGCCGTCTGGGAATTGTCGGACCGCGACGAAAATGGCAATTCGGTGCGCGGCCAAGGCGTCGTCATGAACGCCCGCAACGTGCATGTGCGCTCCGAGGACACGCTGACCACCGTCGTCGGCGTCGACGACATCATCGTCGTGACGACGCAGGACGCCGTGCTGGTGTTGAGCCATGAGCATGGCGATCAGGTCAAACAGCTCGTCGAGCAGCTGCGCAGCGAGAATCGGCGCGAAGCGGGAGAGCACAAGCGCATTTTTCGGCCCTGGGGCTATTATCAAGGGATCGACGAGGGCCAGCGCTATCAGGTCAAGCGCATCGTGGTGAAACCAGGCCAACGCCTGTCGCTGCAGAAGCATTTCCACCGCGCCGAACATTGGATCGTCGTGCGTGGCACGGCGGAGGTCGGCCGCGACGAGCAAATCCATCTCGTCCACGAAAACGAATCGATTTACCTGCCGATCGGCAGCAAGCACCGCCTGACCAATCCCGGCAAGATCGATCTGGAGCTGATCGAAGTGCAGACCGGCTCCTATCTCGGCGAAGACGATATCGTCCGCTTCGAGGACGCGTATAATCGGGGGTAGTTCGCGCCCGACGTTCCGCGTCATCCATCCACGTTTAGGACGCGCGCCAACTTTGCAAAATAACCGCAGCGGCCGGCGTGGATGGCCGCGACAAACGCGGCCATGACGCAATCAACCATCGTCAAAATCTGCGGTCTTTCCTCGCCCGAGACGCTTCTTGCGGCGATCGGAGCCGGCGCGGACATGGCGGGCTTCGTCTTCTTCGAGAAAAGCCCGCGCCATATCGACCTCGAGACCGCCCGCACACTCGGGCGCCTCGCGGGCGGGCGCATCAGCAAAGTTGCGCTCACCGTCGACGCGGACGACGCCGCGCTCCAGGACATCATCGACGCGCTCGCGCCCGACTATCTCCAGCTTCATGGCGAGGAAACGCCTGCGCGGGTCGCCGAGGTGAAGGGGCGCTTCGGCCTGCCCGTCATCAAGGCGGCGGGCGTCGCGACGCCGGGCGATGTCGAGGCGGCGCGCGCCTATGAAGACATCGCCGACGTCATTCTATTTGACGCCAAGCCCGCGCCGAACGCAGCGGTTCCCGGCGGCGCCGGCGTCATTTTCGACTGGTCTCTGCTGCGCGGCGTCGCTGCGAAACACTGGATGCTTTCGGGAGGACTGACGCCCGAGAATGTGGCGGAAGCGATGCGCGTAACGGGCGCCCGCGCGGTGGACGTCTCTTCGGGCGTCGAGCGCGAACGCGGCGTCAAGGACGCGGCGAAGATTGCAGCCTTCCTGGCCGCCGCTCGGCTTTCATAGCGGCGCGCGAGGCGCTAATAAGTTTCCGAGAATGGAAGGCCGAGCATCCCTTCTCCCGTTTACGGGAGAAGGTGTCGTCGCGAAGCGGCGACGGATGAGGGCCCTCACCC
>NZ_JAMRYX010000179.1 GCF_024448135.1 Methylocystis suflitae | reverse complement strand
TCGTCATCTATGAGCACAAAGCGAGCCCCGCGCGCAAATTTCTGATGGCGGGGCGGGGCGGGCTCAACATCACCCATAGCGAAGGCCTGGAGCGTTTTATCTCCCGCTATGGCGCGGCGGCCGCGAGAATCGCGCCGTTCATCCGCGCCTGGCCGCCGCAGGCGCTGCGCGATTTCTGCGCCGAGCTTGGCGAGACGACCTTCGTCGGCTCCAGCGGCCGGGTGTTTCCGGCAAGCTTCAAGGCCTCGCCGCTCTTGCGCGCCTGGCTGGCGCGGCTGGCGCGGCTCGGCGTCACGATCGTGACTCGCCATGACTTCGCGGGCTTCGCCGAATCCGGGGCGCTGCGCCTGATCGGCCCGGATGGCGAATTCACCCGCAAGGTCGACGCCC
>NZ_JAMRYX010000178.1 GCF_024448135.1 Methylocystis suflitae | reverse complement strand
GCTTCGAACGGCAGGAAGCGCTGAGCGAGACCGCCCACCGTGCCGCCGATCGTCTGACCGAGACCGGCGTTGCCGAAGCGACCGCCGATGAAGCCGCCGAGCGGCGCGCCGATCGCGCCGAGCGCATCGCCGACGATTCCCTGCGGCGCAAATCCAGGCGCGGCCGTCTGCGGGACATAATACATTCCGGCGTAGGCCTGCTGCGGGCCGGCGTCGAAGGGCAGGAAGCGCTGGGCCAGTCCGCCCACCGTGCCGCCGATCGTCTGCCCCAGTCCGGCGTTGCCGAAGCGGCCGCCGATGAAGCCGCCAAGCGGCGCGCCGATCGCGCCAAGCGCATCGCCGACGATCCCCTGCGGCGCAAATCCAGGCGCGGCCGTCTGCGGGACGTAATAGGTTCCGGCGTAAGCCTGCGGGCCGGCGTCGAACGGCAGCAAGCCGCCGAGCACGCCGCCCGCGACGCTGCCGATCTGCCGACCGAGATTCTGATTGCCCAGGGCGCGGCCAAGCGCGCCGCCGCCCAATCCGCCCAGCGCGCTGCCGAGCGCGCCGCCAATGAAGCCTTGCGGCGCAAACATCTGATCGGCGACCATGCCCATCGGCGCGACCGAAGGCGCTGTTCCATTGTAAGCGACTTGCATATCTGATCCTCCCAAAGGGTCAAAGAAATCTGCGCCGCTCAAACACAGGTCGCATTTGCGCATCGACGCAGAGCAAACGATAGGTCCTTTGGGAAGCCCGATATATGTATCGTTGGGCACAGTTGAGGATACATGCGCGGCAAACGCCTCGCGCCAAAAAAATCAATAAGGCGCGGCGTCATCGAACAAGTGCCACAGTGATTTTTGCAGCTTGCGGCTCGTGATATGCGCGCCGGCGGCGCGGCGCTCAAGAACGAGTTTCTTGTCGTGAAAATCTTCCATGCCAACTCGATGGCCAACGCTGATCACCGTCGCGCCGGCGAGATCTTCATTGAACAGGCGCAGCATCGAAACCTGACTCTCTTCGTCGAGCGCCGACGTCGCCTCATCCATGATGATGATCTGCGGCCTTTGCAGCAAGAGCCGAACAAAGGCCGTTCGCTGCCGCTCGCCGCCGGAAAGCATTTGATCCCAGCGCTGCTCTTCGTCGAGATGCTTGACGAGATAACCCAGGCCGCATCGCCGCATCGCGCCTTCGATCATATCGTCGGTGATTTCCTTCTCGGAAATTGAATAGAGCATGGCCTGGCGAAGCGTTCCCAGAGGGACGTAAGGCTTCTGCGGCACAAAGGCGATGTGAGCGCCTTTCGGCAGGAGGATGCGCCCCGAACCCCACGGCCATAATCCAGCGAGGGCGCGAATAAGCGTGCTCTTTCCCGTGCCGCTCGGCCCCGCCACGAGCAGCTTTTCGCCAGCAGGAATGACAACGTTTGCGCTGGCGATCACAATTCGACCGTTGCGATGCGCGACGGCGAGATCCTCTATGTGAATCGTGTCGTCGTCGCTGAAGCCGAAATCGATAAACTCCTTCTCCTCCATGATGACGCCGATATCCAGGCTCTCGAGCGCTTCTGCGAGTTCGTCGACCCGGTTGGCCGAGGCCATCCATTCTGCGAGGCGCACCGAATTGTCGATGAACCAGTTGAAGGCGATCTGCACCGACATGAAGGCGGCGGTAAGCTGCATGACCGCGCCGAGCGTCAGCGCGCCGGAGAGATATTTGGGCGTTACCAGCACGAGCGGAATTAGCGGCACCAGCGCGCCATTGACGCTCTGCACGGTGGCGACCACCCCGTTGCGATGGATCTGACGAATCCAGGCGGCGACGACGCGTCGATAGTTCTGCAGGACAGAACTCAGTTCGTCGGCGTCGCCGCGAATGAGCGCAATGCTTTCCGCGTTCTCCTTCAGCCGTGTGAGTTCGGCGAGGAACTGCGCTTCAGCCTCGTTCTTCTGCGCAACGGCCGGAACGAGCGGACGGCCGGCGAAGTAGGCGAGGCCGCCGGCGATCGTCGCATAAACCACCGCAGCGAAGCCGAGATAACCCGGCAACGCGAGGCGCGCGCCAAACAGATTAAGCTCCAGGGCGCCGCCAACGGTCCACAGAACCCCGACGAAGGCCAACGCCGTCGCCAGCGCGGTCAAAAAGCCGACGGCGAATTCGACCAGCGGATCAACGGAGAATTGCACGTCCTTGGCGATCCGGTATTCCGGCGAGGTCTGCTCGGCTGCGGCGATCTCGAGACGGTAGTAGCGTTGGTCCTCGAGCCACCAGCCGGCGAGTTTTTGCGTGAGCCACTCTCGCCAGCGCATCTGCAACGTCATGCGCGCGATGAGCGTTCCGCTGATGGCGAGGCCGCTGAATGCGACGAGGGCGGGCAACAGGATCGTCGCCCAACTCAGCGCTTCGACGTTCTTGCTTTCGAGCGCGTCGAAAAACTTCCTGTTCCATTCGTTGATGCTGAGCTGCGCGCCAAGTTGCAACGCGATGCAAAGGGCGACCAATCCCGTCAGAGTCCATGCCCGTCGGCTGGTCTCGCCGGCCCAGAATCCAAGCGCAAGCGCGCAGAACTCCCGCCAACGCGCTCGAGCAGGCCGAGTCACCTCTGCAGCTACGTTTGGCGCTATAGCTTGACTATTCACAGTCGAAGCGCCCCTCTGCTTGAGCGCCTCGAAATCGACGAAGGCTCTTGTCGAGCGGCTCAGCGGACATCGCCCTGATGCGCGACTCCTATCTGGCGCGCCGGAACCGCTCGACTACAGCTTTGAAGCGGCCTTTTCGTGAAACCTAGGCGGCCTCACTGGGACATCCCACCGCGAGCGGCTAAGCGGCGCGAGACGCCTTGCGTTCGAAGAACAGCGCCTGGCTGATCGTCGCCTTGACCGTATCGACCTTGTAGGGCTTGCTGATGAGAAACGCCGGCTCGGGCCGCTCGCCGGTCAACAGACGTTCGGGAAATGCCGTAATGAAAATCACCGGGGCGTCGAAAGTTTCGAGCATTTCGTTGACGGCGTTCAGACCAGAACTGCCGTCAGCGAGCTGAATGTCCGCCAGAATCAGCCCCGGCCGCTTGCGCGCCGCGAGCTCCACGGCCTCCTGATGGGTGCGGGCGACGCCGATGATGCGATGGCCCAGATCGCGCGCGATGAACTCGATGTCCTGCGCAATGAGCGACTCATCCTCGATGATGAGCACGTCCGTCGCGACGCGTTCGGCGATTTCCCGGCCGGCCTCCGTTACGAGCGCTTCGACCTCTTCTTCGGTCGCGCCCAGTATGGCGGCGGCGTCAGCCACCGAAAACCCTTCGACCGTGCGCAGCAAAAAAGCCTGTCGCGACCGCGGCGTCAGCAAGCTGATATTCCGCTGTGCTGCGGATATCTCGTCATCGGGCGCTGCTTCGGTGTTCAGCCGGATCGACGACCACGACGTCATGAAGAGGTGGTAAAGCCCGACTTTGGGCGACATATTTGGAGGAAACGCATCCGGATCCGCCACCAGCGCCTCGAGCGTGGCGACGACGTAAGCGTCGCCGCTCTTTTGCGAGCCGCAAAGCGCCCTCGCAAACCGGCGGAGGTAAGGCAGATGCACCGCAATTTCCCGGGAGAGGTTCATGTCTTCATCCTATGGCGTCGAACGCCCAAGTCAATTCAAGCGCCGGTTGATATGTCGCAAAGTTCCTCACTTGCAATGGCGGAACAATTAGTGTTCTTACGCGTTCCATCAAGGGAGGCCGCCGCTTGGCCGCCCCGGGTAGAGACGGCCAGTCTCGGGGCGAACTCGGGGTCGAGAATGAGCCAACGCGAAAATCCTCACGACAGCGACAGCCCTTCCCGCGACGCGGAACCTAACTTGAACAATAAGGCTGGAGGTCGGAAGGAGGCGGATGCTGACGGCTGCCAGGATGCTGACGGCTGCCAAGCGGACCAAGCGGATGGCATAGCGCTAGACCCAAAGGTTCAAGCTCAGCTCGGGCGCGTATTTCGCGCCTATTGCGACGATCTGATCCACCAACCGATTCCAGACAAGTTCACTGTGCTGCTGGCCAAGCTGGAAGCCAAACAGCGCGAAAAGAAATGAGCGACGAGGCCTTCGGAGATCAGATGGTGGCGCAGATGCCCTATCTGCGCGCCTTCGCCATTTCGCTTTGCGGATCACATAGCCTCGCCGACGACCTGGTCCAGGACACTCTGGTCAAGGCCTGGTCGCACGCCGACTCCTTTCAGCCAAACACCAATCTTCGCGCCTGGCTCGTGACCATTCTGCGCAATACCTATTTTTCCAGCTATCGGAAGCGTTCGCGCGAAGTGCAGGACAGCGACAGTCTCCTGGCCCAGCAGATCCCCGTGAAAGGCGGTCAGGAGTCGGCCCTCACCCTGACGGACGTTCAGGCGGCTCTGGATAAGCTCGCCCCCGAGCACAAGGAAATTCTGTTGCTGATCGGGATCACCGAGCTCTCCTACGATGAAGCGGCGGAGATTTGCGGCGTCGCCATCGGCACGGTCAAGAGCCGGTTGAACCGCGCGCGCGCCAAGCTCGCCGAGCATCTTGGCCTGCTCACGCCAAGCGACATTGACACCGATCCCACCGTATCGGACCTCGCAGCGCGCCGACCCTCCCGCGCGGTTTGACAGGCCAAGGCTTCACGTGGGATGCGCGACCGCGAATTCGCGCTATCTGACGGTTACGCCCTGCGGGGTCCAGGAATTTGGCAGCGTAATGACGCAAGGCCTCGAGGGTCACTCCGCCCGGCTGTCGCCGCCCGCGTCGGCGACAGCTAAAGCGGATCCGCGGGCGCAGGGGGTCGCCGCCCTGCGGGCTGCGCTGGCGCTCTTTCTGGCAATGACGTCCGCCGCCCGCGCCGCGGAGAGCCCGGCAGACATGGCCGAGGTCTGGCGCCTGGTCCTTGGCGCGCTCGCAGTCGCGCTGGCGATGACGCTTGCGTTTATTTTCTGGCTGGTGAGACAGCGCCGGGAGACGCAATGGGCGCAACATAAACTCGCCGAATTGAGCCTGGCCTTGGAAGCGCGCGGCGACTCGCATTGGAGCGACACCGGCGTTCCCGAGGTCGATGCGATCGCCCGCAGCGTTCAGGACATGGACGAGCGCCTGCGCGAAAAGCGCAAGCGACTGTCCGAGTTGAACGATTTACTGATGAAAAGCTCGACGATCGTCAGCCGCGCCGGGGCAAATCTGCAAATGCGCGCGCTGCTTGACGCGGTGCCGGTCGGAATCATCATCGCCGAAGCCCCAAGCGGACGGATCGTCGAAGGCAATCACGTCATTGAAGTGATCCTGCGGCGTCCTGTTCGCTACTCGGAAAGCACCCAAGCCTATTCCGAATGGAACGCCATTCATCAGGACGGCCGCCCGGTCGCGAATTACGAATATCCGCTCGCACGCGCCCTTGCTGGGGAGAACCATCCGCAGCTTGAGTGCAAGATCGAGCGCGGCGACGGCGCCTACATCTGGATTAACATCGTCGGCGCGCCGATCCGCGACGACAAGGGCGCCGTTATCGGCGCGATCGTCGCCATTACCGACATCGACGACATCAAGAACACCGAGATACACAATCAGATGATGAATCGCGAGCTTCATCACCGGGTGAACAATTCACTGGCGATGATCCAGGGAATCGCCAATATTACGGCGCGCACGGCGCAGGACTTTTCGAGCTTTCAGCAAGGCTTTTCTCACCGCGTGCAATGTCTGAGCCGCATCTCCACGCTGCTCGTGCAGACCTCTTGGGAACGAACGCCGCTCAAAGACCTGCTCATGATCGCGCTGTCTTGTGGCAGCCACGACTACGCCGATCGCATCTCGCTGTCGGGCGAAGACGTGGAATTGCGCTCAGCGGTCGCCTCCGCCTTGGGTCTGACCATAAATGAACTGCTCGCCAACGCCGAGCAGCACGGAGCGCTCTCCGATGACGACGGCCGAATCGCGATCAGCTGGCGTGTCGATCGTGAAGAGGATCGTCCGCGTCTCATCTTGAATTGGACGGAAATAGGCGGGCCAAAGGTCGAAAGCCCGGAGCAAACCGGAGTCGGGCATTTCCTGATCACCAATGTGCTCGCACGCCAGATGGGCGGCGACGTCAGGCTCTCGTATCACGCCGAAGGCCTGCAAGCCGAATTGTCCGCCGAAATTTAAAGATCCTTGCCGCGCGTCGTCATGCGGCTTGCTGCGGCGTCACCCGCAGCGCGGTGACGCGATTCCTGATCTTGCGCATCACCTCGAAACGGAAGCCGTGATAGGTGAACACCTGCCCGGCTTCCGGAATGGCGCCCGCCTCGTGGATCACGAGGCCCGCGATCGTTGTCGCTTCCTCATCGGGCAGATCCCACGCCATGACGCGATTGAGATCGCGCAACGGCACGGCGCCGTCGACCAGCACCGACCCGTCAGGCTGCGGACGCACGCCCTGCACCGCGAGATCATGTTCATCGCGAATATCGCCGACGATTTCCTCGAGGATATCTTCAAGCGTGACGAGTCCCATCACCTCGCCATATTCGTCGACGACCAAGGCGAAATGCGTCTTGCGCTTGAGGAAGGCTTCGAGCTGATCCTCGAGCGTCGTCGCCTCTGGCACGAACCATGGCGCGAACATCACCTCGTCGACATTGACTTTCGAAGCGTCGCCGCCTGCGGCATTCAGCGCCCGCAGCATGTCCTTCGAATGAAGGACGCCGACGAAATTATCCGGTCGCTCGCGCCAGAGCGGCATGCGGGTGAAGGGCGACGACAGCACCTCGCGCACGATCTGGGCCGGCGGCAGATCCGCGTCGATCGTGCGCATTTTGGTGCGGTGGATCATGACGTCCGAAACATGCAGCACCTGCAAATCGAGGACGCCGCCAAACATGTCGCGCGCGGCGCGCTCGACATTGCCCTCGTCATGCAGAATATCGACGGCGCTCTTTAATTCGTCATAAGGCGAGCGAACCGTTCGGCCATGGCCGACCTCGACGCCCGCCAACGCGAGCACCGTGCGCACGATATATTCGACGCCCGCGAGGAGCGGCCCGACGACTCGCACGAAGGGCGCAATAAACTTCGCGACGCGCAGCGACGTTTCGTCGGGATGATTGATCGCCAGCGTTTTCGGCAGAACCTCGGCGAAGACAAGCAGCAGCACGGTCATGATGACGGTCGCATAAACCGCCCCGTTGTCGCCCGCGACGACAACCAGCACGCTCGTCGTGAAAGCGGAGCCGCCGATATTGACCAGGGTGCCGCCAAGCAACAGCGCGGCGATCATGCGGTTGCGCTGGCGCAGCAGCCGATTGACGGCGGCGGCGCGCTTATCGCCCTCCTTTTCCAGCGAGTGCATCCGGGCGTGCGACGCGGCGGTAAGCGCCGTCTCCGATCCAGCAAAGACGGCGGACAGGAACACGCAAATTATGACGATGCCAACCGCAGTCCATATGTCGACCTGCGGCGCGCCGGATTCGAGCCCATGCATGGCGCTATGTCCGTTTTAGCTCGTCTTTGAGAAAGCCAAGCACCTCATTGGCGTCGACAGATTTTGCAATGAACGCCTGGCCGATGCCGCGCAAGAGAATGAACGTCAACGCGCCGCGCTCGACCTTCTTGTCCTGATACATGGCGTCGAGAATGGCCTGGGCGTCGTCGCGCCAACCCGGAATGTCGTGGATCCTCGTCGGCAGACCGACGCCCTTCAGATGGCGTTCGACGCGCTCCGCCGCCGCCTCGGGGCACAGGCCGCGGCGCACGGAGAAGCGCGCGGCGCAAGCCATGCCGATCGCAACGCCCTCGCCGTGAACGAGGCGCGCGCTGTCGTAACCGGTCAGGCGTTCGAAGGCGTGGCCGAATGTGTGACCGAGGTTGAGCAGCGCGCGTTCGCCCTGCTCCGTTTCGTCGCGCGCGACGATCGTCGCCTTGGTCTCGCAGCTCACCGCGACGGCGCAAATCTGTTCCGCCTGACTATGGAACACCGCATCCGAGTCGGCGTCGAGCCAATCGAAGAATCGGGCGTCGCCGATCAGGCCATATTTCACGACTTCGGCGTAGCCGGCGCGGAACTCGCGCAGCGGCAATGTCCGCAGCGAGTCGACGTCGGCGAGAACCAGCGCCGGCTGGTGAAAGGCGCCGATCAGATTCTTGCCGTGACGCGAATTGATCCCGGTCTTGCCGCCGACCGAAGAATCGACTTGCGACAGCAACGTCGTCGGAATTTGCACGAAGCGCGAGCCGCGCCGCACGCTCGCGGCGACGAATCCGGCGAGGTCGCCGACGACGCCGCCGCCAAGCGCGACGATCAGATCGCGCCGTTCGATCCTCGCGGCCAGCACGTCGTCGCAGACGCGGCCATAAACCGAAAGCGATTTTGACGCCTCGCCAGGCGGAACGATGATGGTCGTCGCGCGCAGGCCGGCGTCCTTCAGGCTCTGCTCAACTGTCGGAAGATGCAGTCGGGCGACATTCTCGTCCGTGATGATGGCGCAAGCGGCTCCGGGCGCGATTTCGGCAATATAATCGCCGGCGCGCTGCAGCAGCCCGTCGCCGATGATAATGTCGTAGGAGCGTCCGCCCAGCGCGACCCGGACAATTTCCTGGCGGCGGGCGTCGCCTTCCGCGCGCGCGGGATACAGATGCGTCATGGCCTTGGCGAAACCTCTGCTTTGCGCCCGCTGTCGCAAGTCTTCCAGTATCGGCAAGCCTGCAGCGAGAACGGCGAGCGTATCATCCACCATCGCATCCTGCGGAATTTCGCGCGACTCGACACGAAGATCGGCGAGTTCGTATAGGGGGCGCCGCGCCTCCAGTAACTGGCGCAGCGTCTCCTCCGGATCCTCCGTTTGCAGCAGGGGACGATCGTTCTTGCGGCGCACGCGCTTCAGCAGGGTCTTCAGATCGGCGTCAAGCCACACCGATACGCCCCGCTCGGCGATACGATCGCGCGTGCGAGGATCGAGAAACGCGCCGCCGCCGGTGGCGAGCACGACCGGGCCGCCGTTCAGCAGGCGCATGATGACGCGCCGCTCGCCGTCGCGAAAATAGCGCTCGCCATATTTGGCGAAAATCTCGGGAATCGACATGCCGGCCGCCGCGGCGACGATCTCGGCGTCCGCGTCGACGAAGGGAAGGCCCAGCCGCGCGGCGAGCCTCTGGCCGATGGCGCTCTTGCCGGAGCCCATCATGCCGACCAGCACGATCGCCCTGCCGTTCAGGGCGGCGCGCACGGCCAAAGCGCGCTCGTCGCTGGGCGGCTGCGAAGCTGGAAGGACGGCGCCGGAGTGTTGCGGTCGATTCATTGGGGCAAATCTAACCCGCGCGGCGCGGAATTTCATCCGCGCCGGCAAGGGCGCGCGAAAGATACGCGACCATGAAAGCGGGCAGGCGCGGGTCGGCAAGCGCCGTCAAGCTCGAAACCATATGCGCATCCGCGAGTTCGGGCGCGCTTTCGGCTGCGATAAAGGCTTTCACCTTGGCGAGGAGGGCGTGCGACGGCGCGTCGAAATCCAATCTCTTGATACAGGCGACACGCTGGCGATCGAATATCGCCGTCCAGCCGGCCGACGCCTGCGCGTCCGCGGCGGCGAGGCCCGTCTCTTCGGCGAGCTCGCGCACGAGACTGCCGGCGAGATCGACGCCCCCGCCCGAGACGACGTCGGAAGGGTCGGGGGTGCCGCAGGGAAAATAGAGCTCGCCGGCGAATGAGTGGCTTGGCCCCATTTCGCCGAGGAGATAGGCGCCGTCGCGCGCGCGCGCCGCCGGCATCGAGAAGCAATTATATACGGCTTCGTCGGGCCAGCCGAAGTCTCGCCAGGCAAGAAAGCTCGAGAAAGGCGTCTCGAAGAACCCCATGCGCAAGATGCGCGCGCCATCTTCGCCCGTCGTGCGCTCGACGCGACAGGCGAGCAGCACCGAGCCGTCGTAGAGCGCCGGATTGGCGCGTCGGCGCTCCTCCCAATGGCGCTCGATGTCGGCGGCGCGCTCCTTAGCAAAGCGCCAAGGGTGATCGACGATGCGACACTCGAGGCGATCAATCTCCGCAATTTCGATAGTCACAGGCGTGCCGCTCCTTGGCCGCAACGGCGCAAGCGGCCCGCAACTGCGATTGCGGGCCGGGTATGAATGCGCGCGATGAACGCCCGATTTCGGCTGGACCGGCTGATCCGCATCGAGCACGTCACGGCGCTTCGCTACGCCTGCATCTGCAGAAGCGCCACGCTGTCGCGAAATTCGACGATCTCGACGATGCGGCCGTCTTCGAAGCGCACGAAATCGGCAAGCTGCACCTGACCGCGACGGCCGGTGCCGCGATGACGCCACTCGACGTTCCGACGCGCAGCGGCGGCGCCGCCGTCGACGATGACCTCGGGCATAGCGATTCCGAGCTGCTCGAACTCGACCTCGATGCTGCGCACAATGTTGATCAACGCCTCTATGCCGCGATGTCGCCCGGCGTGCGAAACCGTCGTGCGGTCGCCAACGAATTCGCACACGACGTCGGGCGAACACAGCTCACGGAACAGGGCGATGTCGGGGCTACGGGAGAAACTGCCCATGGCGATCAACCGGCGCGCCATTTCGTCGCGCGCCAGTCCCGGGCCGCGGGGATTGAGAATGTCGTCGAGGCTTTGCGGCAAGAAATCGGCGCCGCGCGCGACGCAACGATGGTCCCGGAACTCGTGCATTTCCGATACCAGTCCGTTCCGCCAGCGCAGAAAATGCGCCATGTCCATGCGATGGATGAGGCCAGTGGCGCGGTGACGCCAACTGCTGATCCATCGCACCACCGTATTGTCGCCTTCGACGAGAACCGCGAGAATTTCCGCGTCGAGCGGTTCATAATCGACGTCGACGCGGCGCAAATGGGCGCGCAGCGCATCGCGCCCGCGCCATTGTCCCGGGGGAAGCACGCCAAGTCGGGAGCAGCTGTAGTTCAGCTCGACGTCTTCGACGAAATGTTCGACCAATGTCGAGACGTCGTACGTCATGCGGCTTCGTACAATCTCGTGTACGCGCCGACGCGTTTCGCTCTCGATAAGCTGGCTCGACCGCCCGCCCGGCCCGTGCATTCATCCCCCGCTATGGCGATGCGCGATGCGCTTACTGCGCCTCGGCCACGCCCAAACCCGAATGCGCGCTCGCCTTTTTTGGGATCATTATGCGCTAATTGCGATCCTTGTCGACCAACTTATTCTTGCCGATCCAAGGCATCATGCCGCGCAGGCGAAGACCGACGTCTTCGATCGGATGCGCGTTATTTCGTGCGCGAGTGGCCTTAAAGGAGGTCTGGCCGACTTTATTCTCCAGCATCCAGTCGCGCGTGAATTTGCCCGATTGAATATCGTCAAGCACACGCTTCATCTCGGCCTTGGTGTCCTTGGTGATGATGCGCGGACCCGTGACATATTCGCCATACTCGGCCGTGTTCGACACCGAATAATTCATATTGGCGATGCCGCCTTCATAGATGAGATCGACGATCAGCTTCACTTCATGAAGGCATTCAAAATACGCCATTTCCGGCGCATAGCCGGCTTCGACCAGAGTCTCGAATCCGGCGCGGATCAATTCCACGAGACCGCCGCAGAGCACGACCTGCTCGCCGAAAAGATCCGTTTCGCATTCTTCGCGAAAGGTCGTTTCGATGATGCCGGCGCGGCCGCCGCCGATCGCCGCGGCATAAGACAGCGCAACCTGCTTGGCGTTGCCGGAAGCGTCCTGATGCACCGCGATTAGGCAGGGCACGCCGCCGCCCTTGAGATATTCGCCGCGCACCGTATGGCCCGGGCCTTTCGGCGCGATCATGGCGACGTCGATATCCTTGCGCGGCTCGATCAGGTTGAAATGGATGTTGAGGCCGTGGGCGAAGAGCAGCAGCGCGCCCGGCTTCAGGTTCGGCGCCATCTCATTGGCGTAGATCTCGCCCTGCAGCTCGTCGGGCGTCAGCATCATGATGACGTCCGCCCATTTGGAGGCCTCGGCGACGGTCATGACCTTGAGGCCAGCGCCTTCCGCTTTGGCGGCCGAGGCGGAGCCAGGCCGCAGCGCGACCGCCACTTCCTGGACGCCGGACTCCTTGAGATTGAGCGCATGCGCGAAGCCCTGGCTGCCGTAGCCGACGATGGCGACTTTCTTGCCTTTGATCAGATTGATGTCGGCGTCCCGATCGTAATAAACGCGCATGTGCTCTGCTTCCTTGATGTGCGTGCGCTCTTGGGGGAACGGCGCGCCCCGCGCCGTCGAATTCGCTGGCGGGCTCCTTCTACGCGGGCCGCCCGGCAAGGTCAAAATTCTCGCGCCTTAGATCGGATCGGGCCCGCGCGAGATGGCGGCGACGCCTGTGCGGGAGACCTCGACGAGCCCGATCGGACGCATCAGGTCGATGAATTCATCAATCTTGTGGGGTTTGCCGGTCAATTCGAAAATGAAGCTCTCCGTGGTCGCATCGACGATGCGGGCGCGAAAGGCTTCGGCGAGTTGTAGCGCGAAGGTGCGGTGGTCGCCGCGACCTTTGACTTTGACCATGGCGAGTTCGCGTTCCAGCGAGCGCATCGACATGGTGAGGTCGGTCACCTGATGCACGGGGACGAGTCGCTCGAGCTGGTGATGGATCTGGTCGATCGTCTCCGGCGCGCCGGAGGTCAATATCGTGATGCGCGAGAGATGTTCGGCGTGAGCGACCTCGGCGACCGTGAGGCTCTCGATATTGTAGCCGCGGCCGGAAAACAGGCCGACGACGCGCGCCAATACCCCCGGCTCATTGTCGACGAGCACGGAGAGCGTATGCGACTCGACCTTGGAGTTCGTCGTCGCGGCGGCGTAGGGCGATGGCGGAGAAGCGGGAGCGTTCATCTTTTTTCCTGGGCGGTCGGCAAATCGGCAGTCGGCAGTCGATTGCAGCGTCACGACTGCCCATTGCCGACTGCCGACCGCCTAAACAAGCATCTTTCCTTTTTCGTCGATGATCGCGCCGATCTCTATCCCAGCGTCATCGGAAAGATCGGCGAGCAGCATGTCGTTATGCGCCTTGCCGGAGGGGATCATCGGGAAGCAATTTTCGACCTTGTCGACGACGCAATCGAAGATCACCGGTCCGTCATAGTCGATCATCTCCTGGATCGCGGCGTCGAGCGACGCGGGATCAGAGCAGCGGATGCCCTTGGCGCCGAACGCTTCCGCGAGCTTGACGAAATCGGGAAGCGCCTCGGAGTAGCTATGGGAATAGCGCCCGCCGTGCAGCAGTTCCTGCCACTGGCGCACCATGCCCATATATTCGTTGTTGAGGATGAAGATCTTCACCGGCAGGCGGTATTGGATCGCCGTCGACATTTCCTGAATGCACATCAGGATCGAGGCTTCGCCGGCGATGTCGATCACGAGCGAACCGGGGTGCGCGAGCTGCGCGCCGATCGCCGCCGGCAGGCCATAGCCCATGGTGCCGAGCCCGCCCGAGGTCATCCAGCGGTTCGGCTCTTCAAAATGATAATGCTGGGCGGCCCACATCTGATGCTGCCCGACCTCGGTGGTGACATAGACGTCACGGTCCTTGGTCAGCGCATAGAGCCGCTGCACCGCATGCTGCGGCTTGATCGCCGTTTCAGAATTGCGGAAGGCCAGCGATTTGCGCGCCCGCCACTCGTTGATCTTCGCCCACCAATCGTCGAGCGGCTGCTTGTCGGCGCTCATCGCCTCGGCGCGCCACAGGCGCACCATGGCTTCGAGCACATGCGCGCAATCGCCGACGATGGCGAGATCGACCTTGACGTTCTTGTTGATGGACGAACGATCGATGTCGATGTGGATTTTTTTCGAGCCCGGCGAAAAGGCGTCGAGACGTCCGGTGATGCGGTCGTCGAAACGCGCGCCGACCGCGATCATCAGATCGCAGTCGTGCATGGCGTGATTGGCTTCCCAGGTGCCGTGCATGCCCAGCATGCCGAGCCAGTTTTCGCCCGACCCCGGATAGGCGCCGAGCCCCATCAGCGTCGAGGTGATGGGAAAGCCCGTGAGACTCACGAGTTCGCGCAGCAGGGTGGACGCCGCGGGTCCGGAATTGATGACGCCGCCGCCCGTATAAAAGATAGGCCGCTTCGCCGCCGCCATCATGCGCACGGCCTGCTGCATCGCCTCCATGTCGGCGTCGAGCTTGGGATGATAGGTCTTGTGCGCGGCGCTGCGCGGCGGGGCGTAGAGGCCGCGCGCAAACTGCACGTCCTTGGGGATGTCGATGACCACCGGTCCGGGCCGGCCGGACGACGCCACATAGAAGGCTTCATGCAGCACGCGCGGCAGATCGGCGATGTTTTTGACGAGATAATTGTGCTTCGTGCAGTGGCGGGTGATGCCGACCGTGTCGCATTCCTGGAAGGCGTCGGAGCCGATGAGATGCGTCGGCACCTGCCCGGTGATGCAAACGATCGGGATCGAATCCATCAGCGCGTCGGTGAGGCCCGTCACCGTATTTGTGGCGCCCGGTCCCGAGGTGACGAGCAACACGCCGACCTTGCCCGAGGAGCGCGCATAGCCCTCCGCGGCATGGGCGGCCCCCTGCTCATGGCGCACGAGAATGTGCTGCACCTTCTCCTGCTGGAAGAGCACGTCGTAGATCGGAAGGACGGCGCCGCCCGGATAGCCGAAAAGAATCTCCACGCCCTGGTCGTTCAGGGCTTCGACCACCATTTCGGCGCCGGACATTTCCTTCGACATCATCATTTTCCGTCTTGCTTCTTGCGGCGGGCGACTAGGATGTTTTTCGTCTTCGGGCAACAAAAAAGGCCCTCTTGGGGCCTTGGGTCAAGCGCCATTGGCGGAGGCCGGGCCTAGCCCTGCTCCGTCTCCGGCGCTTCAAATACGAGAATTGCGCGCATTTACGCGTTCCGCCCCTTCGTTCACGGCCGACGTTACGGGAGGCGCGGCGGAGAATCAAGGGCGGAGAGCGAAACTTCAGCGGGCGATCCATCCGCCGTCGATGACGAGGAGGTGGCCAACGATGAAGCGCGCCTGTTCGGAGCACAGGAACAGCACGGCCTCGGTCAGCTCCTCAGCCTTGCCCATCCGCCCGATCGGAAACAGCTTCCCGGCCTGCTCAGGGCTGATGCGCTCCTTCTCCATCCATTGATGGAAGACGTCGCCGGGCGCGTCGATGCCGCAGGCGCAGATGGCGTTGACGCTGATATTGTCCTTGGCGACCTCGAGCGCGACGGTCTTGGTCAGGCCGTCGACGCCCGCCCTTGGAGGCGGCATAGGCGCCTTCCGCGGGGTTGCCGGTGAGGCTGCCGGTGATCGAGGATTGGTTGACGATGGCGCCGCCGCCGTTTTGGCGCATCTGCCGGATTTCGTGCTTCATGCAGAAGAACACGCCGCGCAGATTCACATCTATGTGGAAGTTGAAGCCCTCCTCCGTCTCCTCGGCGATGGGTTTGAAGCGCACGACGCCGGCGTTGTTCACTGCGCAGTCGAGGCGACCGTACGCCTCGACCGTCTTCGCGACCATGGCTTCGACTTCCCGCTCGATGCGCACATCGGCCGGCGTGAAGAGCCCCTCGCCGCCTGCCGCGCGGATCATATCGAGAGTCTCCCGCCCGCCAGCCTCGTCGATATCGGCGAGCGCGACCTTCGCCCCCTCACGGGCGAAGGCGAGCGCCGTCACCCGGCCGAGACCCCTCGCCGCGCCGGTGACGAGCGCGACTTTCCCTTCAAATCGAGCCATGAGCCTCTCCCGAGCCTGAGCGGAAGCTTTCACCCGCCGCCGTCGCGGTCAAGCTCGTGAGAGGCGATTATTCGAGGCGGTCACGCGCCTTCGGCGGCGAGCGCGCGCTTGACCCCTTCGTCCGCCGCCATCATGTCGTGGTGTTTCAGGACATTGGGGTATTTCGACAGGCCGTCCTCGAGCAGCGACGCGCCCCAGCGCTCCATCGGAAAAACATAGGCGTCGAGATAGCTGCGCTTGTCGCCGACCATGTAGCGGCGACCCGCAAGATGCGCTTCGACAATATCGAATTTCTTGCGCACGAGCGCTTTTGCGGCTTCGCGCACATTGTCGAACGCCTCCTTCTCCCGGGCGCGGGTATAACGATTGGGCGAGAAAAGCGGGAAAAAAGCCGGGTGGAGATCGCCGGTGATGAAGGAGGACCAGCGGTCGGCCTCGGCCTCGTCGCGCGGCGACCCGTCCGGGGCGATCCCCGAGCGCGGGAAGCGGCCGGCGAGATAGCGCAGCACGGCCGCGGCCTGGGTCAGAATCCAGCCTTCGCCCGTATCAAGCGCCGGCACCGCGCCCGCGGGATTGATCTTCAAATATTCCTTATCGCCGAACTCGACCGCCTTGGTCTCGTAAGGTTCGCCAATCCATTCGAGCGCGATATGCGGCGCGAGCGAACACGCGCCTGTATGATAGTAGAGCGTGACCATGAGGGCCTCCCCTTGAGAGCGTCGCTCTTAGAATAGGGCGGCGGCCCAGGAGGGTCGCGTCTACCCCTCGCCGCAGTCGAGAATCCAGGTCTTGTCGCAAAAGGCGACATAGAGGCGCTCCTGCCCGAGCGCCGCCCCGAGTTCGCCGGCGAGTTCGTTCAGCATCGCCTCGATCTGCGCCTCGGGAAGGCCGCCGAGATAGGCGTGCACCGCTTCGCCGGTGAAGATCGCGACCGGCTCACGGTCCGAACCGACCGTGCCGTCGTCCCTGGGCCAGGCGTAGGTCACCTCGCCGCGGGTGAACATGCCTGAGAGCGCGGGCTGGCCGGCTTCGACGCGGCGGCGCATCCAGGCGTGCGCGCAACGCACCGCTTCGGAAAGGTCATAGACGCGGCCCTCGGCCTCCCAGCCCTCGCGCAGCCCGACGGTGATGCGAAAATCCCGCCGCGGTCCGCGTGAGCCGTCGACGAGGCGATAGACGCGCTTGGTCATGAGCGGAAGGTAAGGCGCCGGGGGCGCGCGAGAAAGGCTGTGAACCGAGATAGGCCGCGCAGCCTACGGGACTTCGATTGCGCCCGTGGCGATGTCGAACAGGCGCTTTGCCCGTTCGTCGAGGTCAGGCGGGCGCGATGGCTTGGTCATCGCTTGCCCGTCCATGTGGACGCGAGCTTTTGCAGCGCCTTGTCCGCTTCCTGCTCTGCCTCTCGCTTGGTCGCGTAGGAATGCGGGGACCGCAGATGAATCTGTGACCCCTCGCAGACAGTCCAACGGAACCGCCCCGCGTAGAGCGGGTCAGGCTCAATTCTGGATGTGAAGAGATCTGTTTCGCGCATGGCTCATTATGCGCGCGGGCGCCGGTTTATGCCAGAGCGCTCAATAATGCGCGACGAAAAGCTTCAATTTCGGAGACGGCAGCTCAGGAGTGCGCGTGGATGCCCGCGACAAGCGCGGGCATGACGCGGATAGGTTGGGCTTCTCCGATTCAGTCGTCGCGCTTTTTGTTTATCGCCGCGCTTTTCCACCGTCATGGCCGGGCTTGTCCGGCCACGTATTGTGCGCGACGCTCGCCCGCTCAGCCTTCCAGCAGCCTACGCGCGATGACCTGCGCCTGAATCTCGGCCGCGCCCTCGAAAATATTGAGGATGCGGGCGTCGCAGAGCACACGCGAGACTGGATATTC
This sequence comes from Methylocystis suflitae, assembly GCF_024448135.1. Lineage (GTDB taxonomy): Bacteria > Pseudomonadota > Alphaproteobacteria > Rhizobiales > Beijerinckiaceae > Methylocystis > Methylocystis suflitae. The sequence goes on along the minus strand of NZ_JAMRYX010000178.1, from coordinate 11,557 downwards.
GAGCGCGAAGCCGTTGCCGCCATGGATCTGCAGGGCGTTGTCGGCCGCCGCCCAGGCGACGCGCGCGCCGAGCAGCTTGGCCATGCCAGCCTCCAAATCGCAGCGCTTGCCCTCGTCCTTCTCGCGCGCGGCGAAATAGGTGATCTGGCGGGCGACGTGGATCTCGATCGCCATCGAGACGATTTTGTTGAAGACGCGCGGGAAGGAGAACAGCGGCTTGCCGAACTGAATGCGCTCCTTGGCGTATTTCAAGCCGAGGTCGAGCGCGCATTGGGCGACGCCGAGCGCCCGCGCCGCGGTCTGGATGCGGGCGGATTCGAAGGTCTCCATGAGCTGCTTGAAGCCCCTGCCCTCCTCGCCGCCGAGAAGATTTTCGGCCGGCACTTCGAAATTGTCGAAGCCGATCTCGAACTCCTTCATGCCGCGATAGCCGAGCACTTCGATCTCGCCGCCGGTCATGCCCTTGGCGGGGAACGGGTTCTCATCGGTGCCGCGCGGCTTCTCGGCGAGCAGCATGGAGAGGCCCTTATAGCCCTTCTCGTTCGGATTGGTGCGCACGAGCAGCGTCATCACATCGGCGCGCACCGGATGGGTGATCCAGGTCTTATTGCCGAAGACCTTATAAACGCCGCCTTCCAGCGTCGCGCGGGTGCGCAGACCGGCAAGATCGGAGCCGTTGTTGGGCTCGGTGAAGACGGCGGTGGGAAGGATCTCGCCAGAGGCGATTTTGGGGAGATATTTCTCCTTCTGCGCCTCTGTCCCGCCGACCAGAATCAATTCGCCGGCGATTTCCGAGCGCGTGCCGAGCGAGCCGACGCCGATATAGGCGCGCGACAATTCCTCGGAGACGACGCACATGGCGATCTTGCCCATGCCCGAGCCGCCATATTCCTCCGGAATCGTCAGGCCGAAGACGCCGAGGTCGGCGAGGCCCGAAATCACCTCGAGCGGGATATATTCATTCTTCGAGTGCCAGTCCTGCGCATAGGGCGTGACATTGGCGGAGGCGAATTTGCGCATCTCGCTGCGGATCGCCTCCAGCGTCTCGTCGAGGCCCGATGCGCCGATGGTCTCTGCCGCAGCGTGGTGGTCGATGAGTTCGGCGAGGCGGGCGCGGTTCGCCGGCGTATTGCCGGAAAGGATCAGCCGGTCGACGCAGGCGGGACGCCGCGCCGCGATCTGTTGGCTTGAAAGCCCGAAATCGCTGAGCCGGACGATCTCGCCCTGGCTCATCGGAATGCCGCCATAGACCTGGGCGAGGAATTCGGCGAAGCCGATCTGGTTCAAAAGCTCTTCGGTTTCGCCATAGGCGCCCTCGGCCGAGAGCCGCTCGGCGTAATCGATGAGTTCGCGCAGCCCCTGCACATAGGTCGCAAGCCAGGCGAGGCCGTGCGCGGCATGCTGATCCGCCTCGAACAGGTCATTGGCGATCTTGCCGTCGCGGGAATCGCGGGCGCGCACGCTGACCAGCGCGTCCTTGTAAAGCGCCTCGACGGCGGCGAGCGCCTCCTTGGCGTCGCTGGTCCAATCGGCGGCTTCAAGTTTCGTTGCGACGGCTGCGGTCATTCTTTCTTATCCGGAAGTCAAAGCGCGCGTAGGCGCTGGGCGAATTTGCGCCTTACATGCCGCCATTTGGCCGGAGACGCAACCGGTCTGCCTGCGCCCGCAGGGCTTCGAACTCGGGTTAATTTCAGCTCACTTCAGCGTCATGCCCGCGCTTGTCGCGGGCATCCACGCCAGACGATCGCGAAACGCATCGCGCGGAGACGATATGTTCGGCTAATGTTCTCGGATTTGCGTCGTGGCGTGGCGTGGATGGCCGCGACAAGCGCGGCCATGACGCGGTGAGATGACGCATCGTTAGCCTGGATTCGGAGCCCTACTTGCGCCCGATAGCCGCGAACCATCAGATTTTTTCGATGATCAGCGGCAGGCCGCCTTTGGGTCGCGTCGTGAAATCCGGCGCCAGTTCGAGGCGGTGGCCCTCGACCGTCGTGAAGCGAAAGTCGCGAACGAGCGTCGCGAGGATCGCGGTCATTTCCAGCATCGCGAACCCCATGCCAATGCAAATGCGGGGGCCGGCGCCGAAGGGCATGTAAGCGCAGCGATGGCGCGTCTTGGCTTTTTCCGGCGCGAAGCGGTCGGGGTCGAAAGCGTTGGGCGCGTCCCAGAGTTTCTCGTGACGATGCAGCGCCCAGAGCGCCGCATAGACCGGTTCGTTCTTTGCGATTTTATGCGGGCCGAGCGTCATGTCTTCGCGCGGCTGTCGTCCAATCGCGGCGGCCGGCGGAAAGAGGCGCATCGATTCCTGTATGACTTGCTTTGTAAATTGCAGCCCCTCGATCCTGTCGCCGCTGATGTCGGCGTCGCCGGCGATTGCGCGCACTTCGTCGCGCAGGCGCTCCTGCGACGCCTGATCCTTGGCGAGCAGCCACAGGCTCCAGCCGAGCGCGACGGCCGATGTTTCATGCCCCGCGACCAAAAAGCCGTAGAGATTGGCGATGAGTTCGGCGTCGGTCATCGACCGGCCGCTTTCGGGGTCCTTGGCGGCAAGCAGCCGATCGAGGATCGCCTGCGTTTGCCCGCCCGATGCGCGCCGCACCGCGAGGAGGCGCGCGGTCTCGTCGTAAAGGTAGCGCATGTCGCGATTGACTTTCGACGAACCGGGAAACGGCAGCCATGTCGGCAGTCGAAGCAGGGTGAAGATCCGCGACCAGGAGATGGCGGCGAAACTCTCCTGCAAGGCGGCGACAAACTTGCCGCGATCGAAGGCCCCAGTGACGCCGAGCACGGCTTTCTCGATGACCGCGAAAGTGACGTTCGACATGGCGTTCATCGCATCGACCGGCGCCCCCTGCGGCGCGAGGCGCCAGGCCTCCGCCTGGGCTTTGGCGCAATCGACGAATGTCGGCGTGAGCGCCAGAAGATTTTCATGTCGGAAGGCGGGAGCGAGCGCGCGCCGCTGCCATCTCCAATCGGCGCCTTCGACAAAGAACAGCGCATCGCGGTTGATGACGGACGACAGTGCGCTGACCGTGATGAAGTCGCGCGTAAAACTGTCCGCGCGCGTGATCAGCATGTCTTCGATGAGTTCGGGATCGGTGAGATAATGCGTGCGCCCGACAAACGGCCAAACGCCCTCAAGCGTGAAATAATGTTCGCGATAGGCGGCAGGCGGCCAGTTTTCGAGAAAATTGCGTTTGGCCGCGCGCCAGGACGGGCGTTCGTTTGGCGTAAGGGGCGTGAAATCCGGATCGTGAAACATGCAAGCTCCTGCGCCGGGAAGATATTCGCTTCAATGACGAGGGCGAACCCGCGCAGGTGGATCTAGCGAATATTTTTTTTCTCCTCCTCATCCTGAGGAGGCCTCGAAGAGGCCGTCTCGAATGACGAGGGTGAGGAAAACTACGCGAAATCGGGCTTCCTCGCCCTTCGAGACGCGTGCTGCGCACGCTCCTCAGGATGAGGAAGCCTTCACCCGATCGGCCTGCGAACCTGCGCGAAAAATCGGCGCAGAAAAAAAGCCGCCAATTCCAGTCAAATCCGGCAACGGCGGAAGCCGCGCCAAGCAAAAATAGCGAGAATCAGCATCGGCAGCGCGACGCCGATGAGCGGGCCGGCAAGTCCCGCCGGCGGGCGCGCCACCAGCTCTTCGTCCGCCTGGGTGAATTTCGGCATGGCCGCGTAATCCTGCGCCGTCAGCGACGCGCCGGCCTTGGCGCGGGATAGGAAGAATTCACGCCAATCGAGATGAAAGGCGCGGATGCGGTCGAGGAAGGCGCGATAGCGCGTCTCCCCTGAGCCGGCGACATCCGCCATGGCCTGATAGGTCAAATAGGCGGGCGAGAGATAGCCGAGCCTGTCCGCCATGTCGCGCTGGCGGGCGAGCTGCGCGTCATGTTCGGCGACGATCGCCTCGACGCGCTGAAAGGCCGCCTCCTGCGTCGCGAGGCGGCGCAGCGTCATCTCCTGCGGACCGCCGGCTGGCTTTCCCGCATCGCCATGTTCCTGGGCGTAGCGCGCAAGAGAGGCGTCGCGGGCGCGATCGGCGTCGGTCGAGGCGGCGCGCGCCGCCAGCACCATGTCGATGCGCGAGGGCGCGGGATGGGCGAAAGCGGCGAGGCTGTTGATCGCGGCGGGCAGGATCATGGTGATCGCCACCCAGGCGCCGATCAGCGTCAGCGCATTGAAGGCCGAGCCGCGGCCGAGGCCGTCGACGGCGGCGGCGAGCGCCGCCCAGAAGAGACCGTAGAGCAAGAGCACGATGAGCAACGCCGCGAAGCCGGGCGAAGCAACCCGCTCCCAGCCGGCGAAGATCCAGACGCCAGCGGCGACGGCGAGCAGCGTCGCGACAATCGGCGCGGCGACGCGCGCCGTCAGCTTGCCGGCGAGCGCGGCGCTGGGCCGCCGCGCCGAGGCCAGCGTCATCGCCAGCGTTCCCTGCTCGCGCTCGCCGGCGAGCAGATTGAAGGCCATCGCCAGAATGACGAGCGGATAGACGAAGACCACGACGAAGGCGAGATCGGTCGCGCCCGACATCAGATTGGCCGGATTGTCGATCTCGTCGGCGAAGAGGAAACTGTCTTTCGAGCCCGTCGTCACCCGGACGGCGGGTGGCAGCAGATCGCTCTGCCCTGTGGCGACAAGCGCCAAAGGCGCGGGCGGGAGCGCGGCGACCGCCGCGGCGGGGCCTCCGCCCATGAAGGCCGCGTTGCGCGGATCGCGATAGGGCGGCGGCTCCGGCGCGGGCTTTCCCTGCGTCTCGCCCTGCTGCAATTGCGCGAGCGTTTTCTGGAGGTTTGACAGGCGCTGCGTCTCGTCGGCGCGCGCCGCCGCGATCGCCGCCTGCTGCGCCGCGACGCGCGAGGCGCCCATCGCGAGGGCGAACAGCGCGACGCCCGCTAAAGCCAGAAGCGCAAACCAGATCGCGCCGTCACGGCGCATCGTCCGCGCCTCGAACCGCATGCCCGCGAGGAAAGCGGAAGAGAGGAAAGCGGACGACATGCGCGCGCTCATACCGGGCGCAGACGCCGCGCCGCGAAGAGCGCGAAAGCGCCAGCCAGTGCGAGCCAGCCTAGAAGACCAACGATCGGAAGGACGCTGTGGTCGAGCGCGAAGACCGCGCCGGGCGCGCGATAGGCGAAGGCGGCGATCTTTCGCCACAGCTCCGGGCCCGCGACGTAACTATTGTCGTGGGCGAAATGGATGAGGTTGTCGCTGACCTGATTTTGGATGTCGCGCCGATGCGCCTCGGCGGCCGTCGCGAAATCGAACTGGCTGCGGCTGTCGACCCCGGCGAAAGCCATCGAGATCGGCCGCAGCGCCAGCAGCGGAAAGAGGAATCCTGGCGCGGCGCGCAGCGCGTCCTGACGGTCAAAGGCGGCCTGCAGCGCGCCAAAATGGCGATCGAAGATCGCATAGCCGGCTTCGTCGTCCTTGCGCAGCGCCAGCCCGCGGAAGCTGACCGGCAAATCCTCGATCCGCGACACGCCGTATTTTTTCAGCGTCTCATCGCGGAAAGCGACGAAGGCGGGATGGCTCTCGTCATGGCCGAATGTCTTCGCCTTGTCCTGCGCGATCCCCGCCCGAAACTCCTGCCATGTCGGCGTCGGCGCGAAGGCGCGCGCGGCGTCCGTGGCGAGGCGCGGCGCGAGAAAGGAATTGGCGAGCCAGAAGGCGAGCAGCGTGACGAGCGCCGCGCGTGAGCTTCTCGCCAAAGCCGAAACGCCCAGCGCGAGAAAGGCGAAGCCTGCGAGATAGGCCGCATAGGCGGCGCCGAGCGCGCCGAGACGAATCAATTGATCGACGAGCGACAGGCGCTCGCGATCGACAAAGAAGACGAGGGCGAGCGCCGCGCCGACGAAGGCCGGCGCGAGCAGCGCGAAGATTGCGCCGATGAGCGCCATCGCCTTGCCGGCGAGAATGTCGCGCGGCCTGGCGCCGACGCTGAGCAGCTGTTTCAGCGTGCCGCTTTCGCGCTCGCCGGAGAAGCTTGCGACGCCCATCAGGATGACGATGAGCGGCGCGATCGTCTGCAGGATGAAGGCGAGCGACAGCGACCCGAGCCGCGCGCCGACGCCGCCGTCGCGCGCCTGTTTGAACTGGGTCTCGTTCTGCTTATGCGCCTCGAGCCACACCGCCGAGCCGACATAGGCGTCGACGCCGGGATCGGCGAGCGCCAGCGGGCTCAACGGCTTGAAGGCGTATTGGCCGAAATGCGCGGCGGCGTGCGGATTCTTGGCGCTCTGTCCGACCCAGAGGTCGCGATCGGCCTGCGCCGCGGCGTCGCGCTCGCGCAGGATGCGGGCGTTCTCGACATAGCCGAAGGCGAGCGCGGCGAGCATCAGCGCCATAATGAAGGCGCAGAGCCAAACGAGGCGCCGGTCGCGGAACAGCTCCAGCCATTCCTTGCCGGCGACGGCGCGGACGACGCGCCAGCGGCTCTTCGCCGGCGCAGTCGTGGCGAGCGGGGCGAGAGCGAGATCGCTCACGCCGCCGCGCTCGCGAAGAGATCGAGATAGGCGCGCTCCAGCCCCAGATGATCGACGTCGTCAGCGCCGAAGACGGAAGCGAGACGCCCCTGCGCCATGATGCCGATCTTCGTGCCGCATTGCTTGGCGAGGAAGAGGTCATGCGTGACCATGAGCACCGCCATGCCCTCCTTGCGCAGCCGCTCGATAAGCGCGGCGAATTCATTGGCCGCGAGCGGATCGAGGCCGGAGGTCGGCTCATCCAGCACCAGCGCCTGCGCGCGCCTTGCGAGCGCGATGGCGACGCCGACCTTCTGGCGCATGCCCTTGGAATAGAAGCGCACGGAACGCTCGGCCGCGTCCTTTGGCAGGCCGGCGGCGGCGAGCAGCGAAAGAAGCTCGTGGCGAGGCGCCTCGGCCCCAGAGATTTCGGTGAAATATTGCAGATTCTCAAGGCCGGTGAGCGCGCCGTAGAGCATCACCTGCTCGGGGATATAGGCGAGAAGCGCGCGCGCCGCCGAGGGATCAACCGCGGCGTCGATCCCGCAGACGAGCGCCTGGCCTGCCGTCGGCTGTATAAAATTCAGGAAGAGATTGACGGTCGTCGTCTTGCCGGCGCCGTTCGGGCCGAGCAGGCAAAACACCTCGCCCGCCGGCACGGTCAGATTGAGACGGTCGAGCGCCGGCGCGCCGGCGCCGTCATAACGCTTGGTGAGATTGCACGCTTCGAGCATGGCCGCATCCGCCTGACGGCTCGCCGCCGGCGCGCGTGGCCCGCGCCGGCTTCGATGGTCGCGCAAGACTGCCTTTTGAAGCGTCCGCGGTCAAGCGAGCGGCGGCGCTACTTCTGCTTATAGGCTTCCGTCACATCCTCGACGGTGCGCAGGCCGGGCTTTGGCGCCATCACCAGCACCGCCATATTGCCGGGCGCATGTTCGTTCTTCCACATCTTGGTGTGGGCGAGCGGGATTTTCTCCCAGGAGAAAACCTCCGACATGCAGGGGTCGACGCGGCGATCGAGCACGAAGCGGTTGGCGGCCGACGCTTGCTTCAAATGCGCGAAGTGCGAACCCTGGATGCGCTTCTGGCGCATCCACACATAGCGCGCGTCGAAGGTGAGGTTGAAGCCGGTGGTGCCGGCGCAGAACACCACCATGCCGCCGCGCTTCACCACGAGGCAGGAGACGGGGAAGGTCGCTTCGCCCGGATGTTCAAAGACGATGTCGACGTCCTTTTTGCCGGTGATGTCCCAGATCGCCTTGCCGAAGGCGCGGGCGTTCTTGGTCCATTCGACATATTCGGGCGTGTTGACCTTCGGCAACTGCCCCCAGCACTTGAAGTCCTTGCGGTTGATGACGCCCTTGGCGCCAAGCGACATCACGTAGTCGCGCTTGCTCTCATCCGAGATGACCCCGATAGGGTTGGCGCCCGAGGCGGCGCAGAGCTGCACGGCGAACACGCCGAGGCCGCCGGAGGCGCCCCACACCAGCACATTATCGCCCGGCTTCAACTGGTGCGGCGCATGGCCAAAGAGCATGCGATAGGCCGTGGCGAGCGTTAAGGTATAGCAAGCGGCCTCTTCCCAGGAGAGGTGCTTCGGCCGCTCCATCAGCTGGCGGTCCTGGACGCGGCAAAACTGGGCGAAGGAGCCGTCCGGCGTCTCATAGCCCCAGATGCGCTGCGAGGGCGAGAACATCGGGTCGCCGCCGTTGCACTCCTCGTCGTCCCCGTCGTCCTGGTTGCAGTGGACGACCACCTCGTCGCCGACCTTCCAGCGCTTCACCTTGGAGCCGACCGCCCAGACGATGCCGGAAGCGTCGGAGCCGGCGATGTGATAGGGATTTTTGTGCGCATCGAGCACGGAGATGGGTTCGCCCAGCGACGCCCAGACGCCGTTGTAATTGACCCCGGCCGCCATCACGAGCACCAGCACGTCGTGACTGTCGAGCTCCCAGGTCGGCAAGACCTCGAGCTGCATGGCGGTTTCCGGCGGCCCATGCCGCTCCTTGCGGATCGCCCAGGCGTACATGTTCTTGGGAACATGCCCGAGCGGCGGAATCTCGCCCATCTCATAGAGGTCTTTCTTCTCACTCAAGGTTTCGCTCCCTCCGGCTTTGAACCGTGCGCCGATAAAGTTCCGGCGGAGCTTATAATAGGGCGACGGCGCGCTTCATAGCGCGAAATTCCTATGGATCGGCAAGTGTTTCTCTATAGCTGCAGGAAGCCTTTCGGCGCCCGCGCATTATTTATTTGCGCTTGGGGGCAGAAAGAGACCCGATGGAAACCGCGCCCGAGATCGATTTCATCGACATGGAGCCGCGCCCGGAACTGGGCGCCAAGATCGTCGCCAAGCTGGCTCAGCTGGAGAAGGTTTATGGGCGAATGACCGCCTGCCGCGTCGTCGCCAAAGGGCCGAGCGGCCATCATCGGACCGGCGGCCAACATCATTTTACGATCTACATCGCGCTCCCCGACGGCCGCGAAGTGTCGGTGGAGCGCACGCCCGACGCCGACGAGCGCTTCATGGACGCTGATTTCGCGCTCAACGACGCCTTCAGGCGGGCGCGGCGGCAATTACGCGATCAGTCGCGCCAGATACGCGGCAAGATCAAGCATCACGAGACGGCGCCCACCGCCGTGGTGAAAAGCGTGTTTCGCGCCGACGGCTTCGGCTTCCTCGAAAGCGAGGATGGACGCGAGATCTATTTTCACCGCAACAGCGTGGCCGAACCTGGCTTCGACGCGCTCGAAATCGGCGAGCGGGTGGAGTTTCTGGAAAGCCAAGGCCGGGAGGGGCCGCAGGCCAGGCGCGTGCAGTCGCTGAACGAAATCGCGCCGCGCCCCAGCTCGGGATAGGTCGCGCGACGTCCAAAGCCTGGTTTGTGGCCGGGGCGGCGCAGCCAACGCCGACGCGCTGCGGCCGGGCGCCCGTCTTCCTCCACCGCTGGCCGCATGCTAAGCGCAACGGCGGAGGAGACGCTATATGAACGACATGTCCGCCCCGCGCCGCGACAAGCCCTGGATGTTTCGCACCTATGCCGGCCATTCGACCGCCAGCGAGTCCAACAAGCTTTATCGCTCCAATCTCGCCAAGGGCCAGACGGGTCTCTCCATCGCCTTCGATCTGCCGACGCAAACCGGCTACGACAGCGACCACATCCTCTCGCGCGGCGAGGTCGGCAAGGTGGGCGTGCCGGTCTCGCATCTGGGCGATATGCGCACGCTTTTCGACGGCATCCCGCTCAGCGAGATGAACACGTCGATGACCATCAACGCCACCGCCGTGTGGCTGATGGCGCTCTATATCGCCGCCGCGGAAGAGCAAGGCGCGCCGCGTGGAAAACTGCAGGGCACGACGCAAAACGACATCATCAAGGAATATCTTTCGCGCGGCTCCTATGTCTTCCCGCCGACGCAATCGCTGCGCCTCACGCAGGACCTCATTCTCTTCACCACGAAGGAATGCCCCAAGTTCAATCCGATGAACGTCTGCTCCTACCATCTGCAGGAAGCCGGCGCGACGCCGTCGCAGGAATTGGCCTATGCGCTCGCGACCGCCGTCGCCATTCTCGACAATGTGAAGAAGTCCGGCGAAATCTCCGACGAGGATTTCGCCCAGGTCGTCGGCCGCATCTCCTTCTTCGTCAACGCCGGCATGCGCTTCGTCACCGAGCTCTGCAAAATGCGGGCGTTCGCCGAGCTTTGGGAAGAGATCACGCGCGAGCGCTACGGCGTGAAGGACGAAAAGCTCCGCCGCTTCCGCTATGGCGTGCAGGTCAATTCGCTGGGCCTCACCGAGCAGCAGCCGGAAAACAACGTCTACCGCATCCTGATCGAGATGCTCGCCGTCGTTCTCTCCAAGAACGCGCGGGCGCGCGCCGTGCAGCTTCCGGCCTGGAACGAGGCGCTCGGCCTGCCGCGCCCCTTCGACCAGCAATGGTCGCTGCGCATGCAGCAGATCATGGCCTATGAGACCGACCTCCTCGAATATGGCGACATCTTCGACGGCAATCCCGAAATCGCCCGCAAGGTCGCCGAATTGAAGGCCGAGGCGATGGCCGAACTCAAGAAGATCGAAGAGCTCGGCGGCGCGGCCGCGGCGGTCGAGATCGGCTATATGAAAGGCAAGCTCGTCGAAGCCAATACCGCGCGTCTCGAGTCGATCGAAGCCGGCGAGCAGATCGTCGTCGGCGTCAACAAATTCACCGAGGGCGAGCCCTCGCCGCTGACCTCCAGCGGCGATCAGATCATGGTCGTGCCCGAACATGTCGAGGCCGAGCAGATCGCGCGGCTCAAAGCTTGGCGCGAGAGCCGCGACCAGAAGGCCGCGCAAGCCGCCATCGACGAGCTGGCGCACGCCGCCAAGGAAGGCCGCAACATGGTCGAGCCGTCCATCGCCGCAGCGAGGGCGGGCGTCACCACCGGCGAATGGGGCAATGTTTTACGCGGGGTGTTCGGGGAGTATCGCGCGCCGACGGGCGTCTCCTCGACCGCCCGTCAGGTCGGCGGCGCGCTCGACGCCGTGCGCGGCGAAGTCGAACGCGTGTCCCAAAAGCTCGGCAAACGGGCGAAATTCCTGGTCGGCAAGCCCGGCCTCGATGGCCATTCGAATGGCGCCGAGCAGATCGCGGTGCGCGCCCGCGACGCCGGCTTCGACGTGATCTACGCCGGAATTCGCTCGACGCCGGCCGAACTTGTCGAGGCGGCGAAGAAGGAAGGCGCGCATTGCATCGGCCTCTCCATCCTCTCCGGCTCGCATGTGACGCTCGCCCATGAAGTGATCAAGCTGATGAAGCAAGAAGGCGTCAACGCGCCGCTGGTCGTTGGCGGCATCATTCCGCCAGCCGACGAAAAGCTGTTGCGCGATGCGGGCGTCGCGGCGGTCTATACGCCGAAGAACTACGACCTCAACGCCATCATGACCGACCTCGCCCACATCATCGAGAAGGCGGCGGTTTAAGGCGCCCGGGGTCCACGCACAGGAGAGCGCCCCCTCCCCAACCCTCCCCCGCGCTTCGCGCAGGAGAGGGAGCAAACCTCGCGCTTCATTAAGCTCGCGCATCTTCGGCGTCGCCCGGACTGACGCC
>NZ_JAMRYX010000177.1 GCF_024448135.1 Methylocystis suflitae | reverse complement strand
TCTGCATGACTGATGATCGAGCCGGCGGACGATTTCGGCGAGTTCGGCGTCATGGATGTCGAGCCGCAGCAGATGTTCGTAGGTGTTGCGCACATAGGCGGGATTGTCGCCATTGAGGCCGACGCCCTCGGCGATCAGGCGAATCATTTCCTCCTCCGGCAGCCGCCCGGCGTATTGGATGTGCGTGCGGTCGACGACATAGGCGAGGGCCTTGGCGCCGCCGCCGTCGACGAATCGCACGCCGAGCGTTTTTTCGAGATAGACCGAGGTGACGAGTTCGCGTTCCCGCAGATAGCGAATCGTTTCGGCGCGGTCGCGCCCCGCGACCTTGAAGGCGACGCCCTGGCAGGAGCCGCCGCGATCGAGCCCCAGCACCAGCCCCGGCCGCTCCGGCGTGCCGCGGTGGACATGCGAGAAGATGCACAGCGCGCGGTGATAGCCGTGCACCCAGGCGAGCGCGCTGTCGATGAAGTCGAAGCCCGGCCGCCACATCAGCGACCCGTAGCCGAACACCCAGAAATCTTCGTCCCGCGGACTGGCTGAACCCATTCTTCGCCTTTTAAGCCTCGCGATTTCGGTCAAAGATTCGCAGTGCTCGACTGAAGGTTTCCTCATCCTGAGGAGCCTGCACCCAAGTCGGGCTTGCCCGACTTGGGCTTCAAATGCCGATCTCGGGTAAACCCGAGATCGGAGCAGGCGTCTCCAAGGACGAGGGAACCTTCACGCACGCCTCTTAAGCTCTCCCTCGTCCTTCGAGACGCGCCTTTCAGGCGCTCCTCAGCATGAGGGAGAGGATAGCTGTCCTTCACTAGACGCCCAGCGTCTCATTTCTATTTTTTCCGCCGCAATCCTGCGATGCAATGAAAATGTGATTCGGCGGCGAAATGCGACGCGCATCCGTCTCGGAGCGCCCTTCGGTAGAGCCTACCCACAACATATCGCGTCGGTTTTCTTGCTTTCCCCTGCAGTTTGTGGCGGTCTTTAGGCAATGAAATTCGAGCGCCTGCGCCTTCTGGGCTTCAAGAGCTTCTGCGAGCCGACCGATTTCCTCATCGAGCCGGGCTTGACCGGCGTCGTCGGCCCCAATGGCTGCGGCAAGTCGAATCTTGTCGAAGCCCTGCGCTGGGTGATGGGCGAAAACTCCTATAAAAACATGCGCGCGTCCGGCATGGACGACGTGATTTTCTCGGGCGGCGGCTCGCGCCCGGCGCGCAATCTGGCCGAAGTTGGCCTGGTGCTCGACAATTCGTCGCGCACCGCGCCGGCGGCCTTCAACGACGCCGACGCGATCGAGGTCACGCGCCGAATCGAGCGCGAGCAGGGCTCCACCTACCGAATCAACGGCCGCGAGGTGCGCGCCCGCGACGTACAGCTTCTCTTCGCCGACGCCGCCACCGGCGCGCGTTCGCCGTCGCTCGTGCGCCAGGGTCAGATCGGCGAGATCATTTCGGCGAAGCCGCAGGCGCGCCGCCGCATTCTCGAAGACGCCGCCGGCGTCGCCGGGCTGCATTCGCGCCGCCACGAGGCTGAGCTGCGCCTCAATGCGGCTTCGGAAAATCTCACGCGCCTCGAAGACGTGCTGAAGCAGGTCGACAGCCAGGCCGACAGCTTGAAGCGGCAGGCGCGCCAAGCCTCCAAATACCGTGGGCTCGCGGCGCAAATCCGCAAGAATGAGGCGCTGGCGGCGCTTCTCGCCTATCAGCTCGCCGCCCAGCAGCTGCAGGGCGCCGCGGACAAGCTCGACGCCGGCCGGCGCAATGTGCAGGAACGGACGCTGGAGCAGGCGGAGGCGGCGAAATTCCAGGCGGTCGCCGCGCATGAGCTGCCGCCGCTGCGCGACAAGGAGGCCGAGGCCGGCGCGGCGCTGCATCGGCTCGTCGCCGCGCGTCAGGCGCTCGAGGCCGACGAGCAGCGCGCCAAGCAGCGAATCGCCGAACTTCAGCGCCATATCGAACAGTTTGGCCGCGATCTCGAGCGCGAGCGTGCGCTGATCCTGGACGCGGCTGGGGTCGCGCAGCGGCTTGAGGATGAGCGCGCCGAGCTGCAAGGCGGCGACGCCCACGATGCTGGCCGCGAGACCCAGGCGCAAGCGCGGCTGACCGAAATCGAAGCGGCGCTGGCGGCGACCGAGGCCGAGCTGTCGAGCGCGCAGGAGCAGCTCGCCGGCGTCAACGCCAAGCGGGCGGCGCTTGAGGCGGCGCTGCGCGACGAAAATCAACGGGTCGCGCGCTTCGAGGCGGAGCTTACCCGCATCGAGACGGAATTTGCGCTGATCGCCGGGCAGGGCGGCGGCGCCGACGAGGTCGAGCGTCTCGCCCAGGCTTTCGAACAGGCGGCGCAGGACGCGCGCGCCGCCGAAGAGGCGGCGCATGAGGCCGAGGCCGCCACGCGGCGAACGCGCGACGCCGAGGCCGCGGCCCGCGCGCCGTCAGAGCAGGCGGCGCTGCGCGCCCAGCGGCTCGAGACCGAGATCCGCACGCTCGAACATCTGCTGCAAAGCGGCTCCGGCGGCCTCTGGGCGCCGGTGGTCGAGAGCATGACCGTCGAGAAAGGCTATGAGACCGCGCTGGGTGCGGCGCTCGGCGACGATCTTGACGCCTCGGCCGATGATTCGGCGCCGGCGCATTGGTCCGTGACGTCTGGGGAGGGCGATCCGGCCCTGCCCAATGGCGTGCGCGCGCTCGCCGCGCTCGTCGAGGCGCCGCCGGCGCTGCGCCGTCGCCTCGCGCAGATCGGCGTTGTGCTGCGCACCGAGGGCGAGAGCCTGCGCAAGCTTTTGAAGCCCGGCCAGCGGCTCGTCTCGAAAGAGGGCGATCTTTGGCGCTGGGACGGCTTCACCCAGGCCGCC
>NZ_JAMRYX010000176.1 GCF_024448135.1 Methylocystis suflitae | reverse complement strand
CAACGCCGGCGTGGCGCAAATGGAGGCCGAGCGCGCGCTGTGGAACGTCGCGCGCGCGGCGCGGCGATGAGTGGGCGGCGTCAGTCCCGGTCCGGCGCGCCGAGAGGGAAATAAGCGCGATAAGGTCTTGCTTCGTCGACGGCTCTCGCGAAGGAGGGGCGACTGAGGAGACGACGGCGATATGCGATAACATTCGCCATCGCCTCGTCTATCGGGTGAGACCAATCGGCGTAAAACAGCGCTGGCGCCGCTGCGCAATCGGCGAGAGAGAAGTCCTCTCCCGCCGCCCATTCACGATTTCGCATCTTTTCGTTTAGCCAGCCATATGCCTTTTCCAGCGCCCGACGCGCTTCAGCAACTCCATGTGAATCTCGATCTCCTTCCGGGCGCAGACGATCAAACACGATCTTTTGCATCGGCGTCATGACGTAATTGTCAAAGAACCGATCCATGAAACGGACATCGACCGCCGCATGCGCATCGCGTGGCACGAGCGTGGCTCGGCCAGGATGGCGCAGGTCCAGATATTCGACGATGACGCTGGCTTCCATAATGCTGCGGTCATCGTCGAGGAGAAGCGGAAAGCGTTTGATCGGCCAAAGCGCGGCCCATTCCGCTGCCGCCTGCTTGTCTTCGAGCGAGCGAAACTGGAAAGCCGTGTCGTTCTCGTAAAGCGCAATCAGCGCCTTTTGCGTGTAGGACGAAAACGGGTGGCCATAGAGCGTGAGCGTCATGACGCGCTTTCGTCGAGCAGGACACTGAATCCGCCGAAGATCATGCGCTTGCCGTCGAATGGCATCGGCATGTCCTTCATGCGCGGATCTTCGCGCATTTTCTTGTGCGCCGCGTCGCGCACGTCTTTGGACGGCCATAGGACCCATGAGAATACGACGTTTTCGCCGCCCTCGGCGGCGACGGCGCGTTTGAAGTCGGTGACTTTGCCGTCGGGCACGTCGTCGCCCCAACATTCGACGACGCGTAGCGCGCCCCATTCCTTCATGATGGGCCACATCTGCGCGGCGGCCTGATGGTAATCTTCCTTCTTGCCCACGGGCACGGGAATCACGAAACCGTCGACATAGCTCATTGCGCCGCTCCTTCTTGCTGGCATGCCTTTGACGCCGCCTCGGCGTCCATCCACATAATCTCCCAGATATGACCGTCGAGATCTTCGAAGCTGCGGCCATACATGAAGCCGAAATCCTGCGTCGGCGTCGGATCCGGCGCGCCGCCGGCGCGCGTCGCCTTCTCGACCATGGCGTCGACGTCGGCGCGGCTGTCGGCGGAAATGCAGATCAGAACTTCGGCGCTCGTGCGCGCATCAGCGATCTGCTTCGTCGTGAACTGCCGAAACTTCTCATGCGTCAAAAGCATCGCGTGAATCGCGTCGGAGAAAACCAGGCAAGCGGCGGTGTGGTCGGAGAACTGCGGGTTCTTCCAGGCCCCGATCGACTCATAGAAAGCGGTCGCCTTGGGCAGATCGGCGACCGGAAGATTGATGAAAATAAGCTTGGACATGGACGCTCCTCAAACCAGTTGTTGCCGAAGCTACCGCATAAGTTATAAAATGCAACAATGAAGTTAGAAAAAATAACTAAAAAGCGCGGGCGATGAGCAGACACCCTTCCGCGCGCCATTACGACGACGCTTGCGGCGCCGCCCATGCGCTTGATCTGATTGGGGAACGCTGGGCGCTGCTGGTGATGCGCGAACTGATGTTCGGCCCGAAAAGATTCAGCGACCTGCGCGCCGACCTTCCCGGAATCAGCGCCAATGTGCTGACGCAGCGGCTGGAGCGGCTGGAGGAAATCGGCGCGCTGCGCCGGCGCAAGCTGCCGCCGCCGGCGGCAAGCCATGTCTATGAATTGACGCCCTGGGGCTATGAGATCGAGCCGGCGTTGGGCGTCCTCGGCCGCTGGGCGGCGCGCTCGCCGCGCCACGACCCGACGCTGCCGCTAAGCGCGGCCTCGCTGATGCTGTCGTTCAAGACGATGTTCGACGCGAGCAGGGCGAAGGGACTGAACGCGCGCATCGGGTTTCGCATCGGCGACCAGACGTTCCTCGTGCATATCCATGGCGGCGCATGCGACGCCGCGCGGCAATCGTTGGATGGCGCCGACGTCATCTTCGCCGGGCCGGCGACGGCGATCGCCGCGGCGGTCTATGGCGGTGCGCCGCTCGCGGCGCTCGAAGAGAAGAAGGCGCTCGCGATCGAGGGCGATCGCACGCTCGCGGAACGCTTTACCGGACTCTTTCCCCTGCCGCCAAAAGCGTGAGGATCACGCCGCGCTGGCGAGGCTCTCGAAAAGCCCGCGGCCGTCGGTTCCGCCGACGAGCGCGTCGATGAGATTTTCGGGATGCGGCATCAGGCCGAGCACATTGCGCCCGTTCGAATAGATGCCGGCGATATCGTTGCGCGAGCCGTTGGGATTGGCGTCGCCGCCGACATTGCCGGCGGAGTCGCAATAGCGGAAGGCGACGAGACCCTCGCCCTCAAGCCGGTCGATCGTGGCGTCGTCGGCTTCGTAATTGCCCTCGCCATGCGCGACGCAGACTTCGATCGTCTGGCCCTTGGCGTAATGGCGCGTGAAGGCGGTGTCGTTGCGTTCGACCCTGAGATGCTGCATCCGGCAGACGAAACGCAGATTGGCGTTACGCATCAGCACGCCCGGCAGAAGTCCGCTCTCGCAAAGAATCTGGAAGCCGTTGCACACGCCCAGCACCAGTCCGCCGCGCGCGGCGTGCGCGCGCACCGCGTCCATGATGGCGGCGCGCCCAGCGATCGCGCCGCAGCGCAGATAATCGCCGTAGGAAAAGCCTCCGGGCAACACGACAAGGTCAGTTCCGGCGGGGAGTTCATGGTCGGCGTGCCACAGCATCGACGGCGGGCGTCCAGTCGCCTGCGTCAAGGCGCGAGCCATGTCGCTTTCGCGATTGGAGCCGGGGAAGACGACGACGGCGGCTTTCATGGGCGTGTCCTAGGCGGCAGGTGGGCAGTCGGCAGATCGGCAGTCGGCAGGTCGGCGCGCTTCCGATTGCCGACTGCCAAAGCCCAACTGCCCTCGATCGCCTCACACATCGATCTGGTAATTCTCGATCACCGTATTGGCGAGCAGCTTCTCGCAGGCGGCTTGCAACTGCGCCTTGGCGGCGCTGGCGTCGGCCCCGGCGAGCTCCACGTCGAACACCTTGCCTTGCCGCACGCTCGCGACGCCTTCGACGCCGAGCGACTTCAGCGCCCCCTCGATCGCCTTGCCTTGCGGATCGAGGACGCCGGATTTGAGGGTGACGACGACGCGGGCTTTCATGCGCTGTTCCAAGTTCAGAAGATGGCGGAACGGTTACTGGCTCGACGCGCGAAGCGCAAGCCGGCGCTCTAGAGCAGACCCGTGCCGCGGTAGATATCGCGCAAGTTCATGCAGGCGCCGATGACGGGCAGGTCGAGCGCGCTCTCTACCGTCTCCAATCGGCGCTCCGAGAACTCATTGGCGCGATCGAAGGACACGACTTCAACCGCGTCTTGCGCGATCACGACATATTGTAGGAGCGAGGGCAGGGAGGCGTAGGCCTTTCGCTTCCACCGCAGATCATAGTCGGCGGTCGACGGCGAAAGTATCTCGAAGGCGATGATCATGTCGTCGCACTCGACTCCCGTGGCCGTCTGCGGACGAACGAGCACATCGGGCACGGGGACGCTCATGGGGGAGATACGAACGCCGATGCCAGGCACTACCGCCCAAATTGCATCAGTTTCCCGGGCGAATCGGCCGAGCGATACGATCAAATTGCTTGCAATTATCTGGTGAAGAAAGCTTGCCGACGCATTCAAGACCGGCTCCCCTTCGATCAGCTCCCATTTTTCGTCGTCGGGACGCGTGGCCGTGAACGCGAAGAATTCCTCCGCGCGCATCGGACCTGAATCGAGATGAGGAACGCCCATGGCGGCCCTTTGGGATTTCCTACTGAACGAGCTTCGGCGCGCCGGTGCGGATCGTCTCGTTTTCCTGCATGATGCCGAGACGGCGCGCGACTTCGGTATAAGCCTCGACCAGCCCGCCCAAGTCGCGGCGGAAGCGATCCTTGTCGAGCTTGTCGTTCGACTTGATGTCCCACAGCCGGCAGCTGTCGGGCGAAATCTCGTCGGCGACGACGATTCGCATCATGTCGCCTTCCCAGAGCCGACCGCATTCCATCTTGAAGTCGACGAGGCGGATGCCGACGCCGAGGAAGAGCCCCGACAGGAAGTCGTTAACGCGGATGGCGAGCGCCATGACGTCGTCGATCTCCTGGGGAGTCGCCCAGCCGAAGGCGGTGATATGCTCCTCGGACACCATCGGGTCGTCGAGCGCGTCGTTCTTATAGTAGAATTCGATGATGGAGCGGGGCAGTTGCGTGCCCTCTTCCATGCCGAGGCGCTTGGCCAGCGAGCCGGCCGCGACATTGCGCACGACGACTTCGAGCGGGATGATTTCCACCTCGCGGATGAGCTGCTCGCGCATGTTCAGCCGGCGGATGAAGTGGGTCGGCACGCCGATGCTGTTCAAATGCTGGAAGATATATTCGGAGATCCGGTTGTTGAGCACGCCCTTCCCGTCGATCACCTCGTGTTTCTTCGCGTTGAAGGCCGTGGCGTCGTCCTTGAAGTGCTGAATCAAAGTGCCGGGCTCCGGGCCCTCATAGAGGACCTTGGCCTTGCCCTCGTAGATGCGGCGTCGGCGGTTCATTGGGATCAACCGGGGCTTGAGGAAGTCCATCTGGCGGGTCGTCGCTCCTCCGAAGTGTGAACGCATGCCGGCTTTTGGGCGGCTCTGAGGGAGCGGCGGCGGGCGTGCGCCCCGCCGCGAGCACCGGCGGTCCTAGCGTCTTTGGCGGCCAGTGACAAGCCGACGGGGCACTCTATCGCAAAGGGATAGACGATACAATGAAACTGAGAGGGCGGCGGCCCAGCGGCGCCGTCGCCGCGTTGGTTCCTCTCGCACCCGCCGGCGCCCGTAATTCGAGCATCTTGGCGGCCAAATTTTTTGGACACGCCGCGCGCTCGCCCCTGCGACGCTCATGGCGCAAACAGAAGCGGCCTTGGCGTTTACGCTATTTCCAGCCGGCCTGCTTTTCGCAGTCCTGCCGGGCCTCGGGATTGGCCTTTTCCCACTGAGTGACGGACCGGGTTTCGTTGTCGTCCATCTTCTCGTTCATGCATATGCAATAGGCGCGGATAATGGCGGGCGTCCCGCCTTCCTCGCCTTTGTTATCGCTGATGCATTGATTGATCCATTTGAGGTCGTCGCTCGTCATTTTCTGGGCGAAGGCCGGGCTCGCAAAGGCCAAGGCGAATAAAATAGCGCATGCAAATTTCGTCATGAAGCGCACCTCTGTGTCCGATCGCCGGACGGAAAACTCTACGCCTCGACAAATAGCCGACTAAGCGCGCTTTTCCAATTCGGCGCACCGCGCGGCCATGCCCGCGCCGGCGCTGGCGCCGCAGCGGGCGTGGGGCGATTTCGTCGCGGCCGGGACCACGCTTTCCGGCATTGGCTTTGCGCGCGAATACGCATATATCGAGCCCACGCCGATGCGGCGCATGATCGCCGAGCCCTGATTTAAGAACAACCCGGCCGAGGATGGACATGAGCACTTTCGACCAGCGCGAAGATTCCTTCGAGAAACGCTTTGTCCATGATGAGGAGCTGCAGTTTCGCGCCGAAGCGCGCCGCAACAAGCTGCTTGGCCTCTGGGCGGCCGAAAAGCTCGGCAAGACGGGCGCCGAAGCGCAGGCCTACGCGGACGCCTTGGTCGCAGTGGAAGTCGCCGCCGACGCCGATGAGCGGGTCGTGGCTTTGGTCAAGAAGGATTTTGAGGCGGCGGGCGTGAACCAGTCCGAGCATCAGATCCGCCGCACCATGGACGAGATGCTGACGAAGGCGAAGGCCGAGATCAAGTCGGGCGAATAGCCCCGTTCGCCTTTATTCATCTTCTTGGGCGATCGTCGCTTATGCGCGATTCGCCCCTGAGAGCGCCCCGACAGAAGCCGCTTCCCGACGCCTCCTATTTTCAGGCGGCGCCGGCGATCGCCGAGGAAGCGGCGCTATGGTTGCGCTATCTTGCCGGCGAGCGGCGCGCCTCCCGGCACACGGTCGAGGCCTATGGCCGAGACCTCGCTACTTTTTTGGGATTTTTGGCGCATCATACTGGCGAGCCGCCCGACGCCGGCGCGCTTAAGTCTCTCCAACCCGCCGACCTACGCGCCTTTATGGCCAAGCGTCGCCGCGACGGCTTGGAAAGCCGTTCGCTGTTGCGGGCGCTCGCCGCCATGCGCAATTTTCTGCGGTTCATCGAGAAGAAGGGCCTCGCCCGCACGGACGTCTTTGGCGCGGTGCGTCCGCCCAAGCGTCCGCGTAGCCTCCCCAAGGCGCTCACCGTGCCCGACGCCCGCGACGTCGTGGACCCCGAACAGAGAGCGGGCGAGGCGCGGGAGCCCTGGGTGATCGCTCGGGACGCCGCCGTGCTGGCGCTGCTCTACGGCGCCGGCCTGCGAATTTCCGAGGCGCTGTCGATCGGGAGCGCCGAGGCGCCGGTCGGCGCCGCCGATCGGGTCACGATCCTGGGGAAGGGCGGCAAGAGCCGGACCGTGCCGGTCATCGCGTCGGTGCGCGCGGCGATCGAAGCCTATCTCGCGCTCTGTCCCTATGATCTCGCCGGCGGGCCGCTGTTTGTGGGCGCGCGCGGCGGGCCGCTCTCGCCGCGCATCATCCAGCTCGCCGTCCAACGCCTGCGCGGGGCGCTCGGCCTGCCCGAGAGCGCGACGCCGCATGCGCTGCGCCATTCGTTCGCGACGCATCTCTTAGGTCGCGGGGGCGATCTGCGCACGATCCAGGAATTGCTCGGCCACGCCTCGCTCTCGACGACGCAGATTTATACCGCCGTCGACAAGACGCGACTCCTCGACGCTTATCGCTCGGCGCATCCGCGCGCGAAGTGAAACTGAAGGCCGCGTGAAAGCCCTGAGGAGCCGCGAATTTCACCCTCCCCTTGAGGGGAGGGTAAAATCGCGCAAACGGAATGGAACGCTGCTCAGCCAGTTGTTCATCAAGCTTCATTGATACGCCTCTTCCAGAGAAAGGCGTAACCTCACCCTCCCCTTGAGGGGGAGGGTCGCATTGCGAAGCAATGCGGGGTGGGGAGACAGCTCGGATGAATCCGTCGATAGACGCGCGTCGAGCCGTGCGCTTAAAGACAATCTTTTGCGGAGTGGCTCCACCCCACCCCGGCGCTTCGCGCCGACCCTCCCCCTCGAGGGGAGGGTGAAAGGTCGACGCGCTATGCGCCAAGGGCGCCTATTCGGGCGGCGAGAGGAAATTCCAATGTTCAGCCGGGCGCTGATCGTCGCGCTGATCGCCTTTTTCGCCGGTGCCGGCCTAATGGCGAGCGCCGCCGCGCCGGACGTCTGCAAGGGCGACGCCTGCAAGGGCGTTTTCGCGGTCGGCCCCTATCTCACGGGTTTTTTCGCGACCCAAACCTACGAAGAGGGAACGGCGCAGCGCTATTACCGGGAAATCCCCAGCTTCGGTCCGACCCATTTGAATATCGAGATTGCCGGGCGCGAGGACGATCCGACGCGTCCGCCGCAATTCGAGGACATCAAGGACCTCGACATCGAGGCCCGGCTCTATTGGGCGAGAAACGACCTCAAGACGCCCGAACTTTTAAAAACCTATCGGGCGCATGGCGTCGCGTCGCTCTCCCTCGATTATGATTTTTCCGAGGACGGCAAATATGTCGTCGCCGTGAGCATTCGGAAGCCGGACGGCGTGGCGCATGAAGGCGAACATATTTTCTTCGTCATCGCCGCCGCCGAGTCGGGCCTTCTCCTCGCCGTCGTCGCCTCGCTTTTCCTTCTCGGTTTCGCCGTCCTCGTCTGGCGGCTGAGAAAGCCGCTCACTCCACCGGCTCCACCGCGCTAATTTCGATTCCAAAGCCCGAGAGCCCGACGAAGGCGCGGGGCTTTGACGACGAGGAGCGCAGGCGGATCGACGAAACGCCGAGGTCTTTCAAAATCTGCGCGCCGAGACCGACGTCGAGCCATTGCCGCTTGCGCGTTTCCTCGGCGTTTGCCTCTTGTCCTCCTTGGCGTCCGACAATATTCGCCGGGACGCCCGCCGCGCCGTCGCGCAGATAGACGAGCACGCCGCGCCCTTCGCGCGCAAAGCGATGCAACGTCTTCTTGATCGTCGGCGCGCCGCACATCACATCGGAGATAATGTCGGCGCGATGCAGTCTCGTCGGCACGTCGCGCCCGTCGCCGATCGCGCCCAGAACGAAGGCGAAGTGCTGCACGCTGTCGAATGGCGTCACATAGGCGTGGCCGATCATTGCCCCCGCCTCCGTGTCGACCGGGAACGTCGCGACGCGTTCGACGAGCTTTTCGCGCGCCTGGCGGAACGCGATGAGGTCCGAAACCGACACGAGTTTGAGATTATGCGCGCGCGCGAATTCCTCGATCTGGCGGCCGGTCATCACCGTGCCGTCGTCATTGGCGAGTTCGCAAATGACGCCGACCGGCGGCAGGCCGGCAAGCTTGCACAGATCGACGGCGGCTTCCGTATGTCCGGAGCGCATCAGCACCCCGCCGTCCTTGGCGATCAGCGGGAAGACATGGCCGGGCCGCACGAAGTCGGCCGCGCCCATATTGCCATTGGCGAGCGCGCGCACCGTATTGCAGCGCTGCTCGGCGGAAATGCCGGTGGTGAGCCCGTGGCGCGCGTCGACGGTGACGGTGAAGGCTGTCGCGAGCGGCGCGTCGTTTTCCGCGACCATGGGCGCAAGATGCAGACGGCGCGCCTCCTCGAGCGTGAGCGGCGCGCAGACGATCCCGCTCGTATGGCGGATGATAAAGGCCATTTTATCGGGCGTGCAGAGCGACGCGGCGACAACGAGGTCGCCTTCGTTTTCGCGATCGTCGTCATCGGTGACGACGACGATCTCGCCTCTAGCCACGGCCTCGACGGCTTCAGTGATGGAATGGGACAATGAGATCTCCAGAACCCGCCGCTTGCGGCGCCTGCGTCGCATATCTAGCCTTGCCGCGGCGACGTTTCAAACGGGCGGCTACGCAGCTTTCGCAATTGTCATTCCCGACGCGCGAAGCGCGATCGGGAATCTAGGATGCGAGATCAGGCCTGCGGCCTGTTGGGAATGACATTGCGGGTTAAGGCGAAGAAGGAGGGAGGGTTCGTTGCTCGACTGGGGTACGAATAAGCAAGCGTTCTCAAGCTTCCTGCGGATGCTCGCGGCGGCGATGGCGCTCCTCACGCCGCCCGGCGCCGCAAACGCGAACCCCTGCGCCGATATCGAGGAGGGCGGCGCCGCCTACACAGTGTGCGACTTCGATGCGCGCAAGAGCGACATTCGGCTTTTTCTGCGCGACGAGAAAGGCGAAATCTATGGCTCCTTCGCGCGGCTCGCGGACGGACTGGCGAATAAGGGCGAAACGCTCGTTTTTGCGATGAACGCCGGCATGTATGCGGAAGACCGCACGCCGGTCGGCCTTTATGTCGAAAACGGCCGCACGCTCAACGGCGCCAATACGCGCGCCGGCGCCGGCAATTTCCATCTGAAGCCCAATGGCGTGTTCTGGATCGACGGGTCGCGCGCCGGCGTGACCGAAACGGCGCGCTACTTAAAAAGCCCGCAGCGCGCGCAGTTCGCGACCCAATCGGGGCCGATGCTCGTGATTGGCGGACGCATTCATCCCCGCATTCATGGGGACGGCATGTCGCAGAAATTTCGCAACGGCGTCTGCGTCCAAGACAGCCATACCATGCGCTTCGCGATCTCCAACCGGCCGGTGACGTTTCATGAGTTCGCGCTGCTGTTTCGCGATCGCCTGCATTGCCCCGACGCGCTGTTTCTCGATGGCGGCTCGGCGTCGGCGCTCTATGCGCCGTCGCTCTCGCGTCACGACCGTTTCGCGCCGACCATGGGGCCGCTCCTAGGGGTCGTCGAGAAGGCGAACCGCTAGCTTAGTCGGAGAAGCGCCGCATTCAGCTTTTCGACGCGCGCCGCCGTCTCTTCGCGCCGCTCGCGATGCTCGTCGATCACCTCTTCTTCGGCCTTGGCGAGGAAGCCCTCATTGGCGAGTTTGGCGTCGAGCTTCTTCAACTCGCCTTCGAGCTTGCCGATCTCTTTCGCCAGCCGCGCCCTTTCGGCGCCAAGATCGATCACGCCCTCTAGAGGCATGGCGGCGACGCCGCCGCGAACGATGATTTGCGCGCTGCTCTTTGGCGCCGCCTCAGCGAAGCCGATATGCGAGAGGCGCGCGAGCTTGCGGATCGTCTCGTCCCAGCGCGTCGCGCGCGCTTTCAGCGCGTCGTCTGCGCCGATCAGCAGCAGCTCGGTCTCGCTGGTCAAATTCATTTCCGCACGCAGCGAGCGAACTTCGGAGATGAGGTCGACGACCCAGCCGATTTCGCTTTCGGCGTCCGCATCTTCGAGTCCTTCGAGCGACGGCCAGGCGGCGAGCGCCAGCATCGTTTCGCGCTTGGGACCGTCCGCGCCCTTGATCGCCCAAAGCTCCTCGGTGAGGAAGGGCATGAACGGGTGCAGCAGCGCATAGATTTGGTCGAGAACGAAGGCGGTCGTCGCGCGCGTCTCGTCCTTTTCCGCCCCATCGGCGCCTTGCAGCAGCGGTTTCGCGAGTTCGACATACCAGTCGCAGAAGACGCTCCAGACAAAGCGATAGACGGCGTTCGCCGCGTCATTGAAGCGATAGGCCTCGATCGCCGCGCTCACGTCCGCGATCGTGCGCGCGGCCTCTCCGACGATCCAGCGGTTCAGCGTGATCTTATTGGCGCGCGGGTCGTAGCCCGCAACGCGCGCGCAGCCGTTGATCTCGGCGAAACGCGAGGCGTTCCACAGCTTCGTCGCGAAATTGCGATAGCCCTCGACACGCTGCGTGGAGAGTTTGATGTCGCGTCCCTGCGCCGCCATCGCCGCGAGCGTGAAGCGCAGCGCGTCGGCGCCATATTCGTCGATGAGGCGCAGCGGGTCGATGACATTGCCCTTCGACTTACTCATCTTCGCGCCCTTCTCGTCGCGAACGAGCGCGTGGATATAGACGTCGCGGAAGGGAACCTCGTCCATGAAATAGAGGCCCATCATCATCATGCGGGCGACCCAGAAGAAGATGATGTCGAAGCCGGTGACGAGAGCGCTCGTCGGATAGTAGCGCGAAAGCTCGGGCGTCTTCTCCGGCCAGCCGAGAGTCGAGAAGGGCCAGAGCGCCGAGGAAAACCAGGTGTCGAGCACGTCTTCGTCGCGCGTGAGCGTCACGCCATCGCCGAGCTTGGCGCGCGCCGCGACAAGCGCCGCTTCTTCCGTCTCTTCGACATAGGCGTTGCCGTCCTCGTCATACCAGGCTGGGATGCGATGGCCCCACCACAGCTGACGCGACACGCACCAGGGCTGGATGTTCTCCAGCCACTCGAAATAGGTCTTCTCCCAATTCTTCGGCACGAAAGTGGTGCGGCCCTCGCGCACGGCTTTGAGCGCCGGCTGCGCCAGGGTCTTGGCGTCCACATACCATTGATCGGTGAGCCGCGGTTCGAGCACCGCGCCCGAGCGGTCGCCATGCGGGACCATGTGCTTATGGTCGTCGACGCCATCGAGGAGTTCGCGTTCCTCCATCATTTCGACGACGCGCTTGCGCGCCGCGAAACGGTCGAGCCCGTCGAGGGCGGAGACCGTCGCCGCAAGTTCGGGAGAGGGGTCGACGCCTTCGTGAAAGTCAGCATTGGCGGCAAGCGTCATCTGCGCTTGCGGGTCGAGCACGTTGACGAGCCGCAGCCCATGCCGCTTGCCGACCTCGAAATCGTTGAAGTCATGCGCCGGGGTGATTTTCACCGCGCCGGTGCCCTTCTCGGGATCGGAATATTCGTCGGCGACGATCGGGATCAGCCTGCCGACGAGCGGCAGACGCACGCGCTTGCCGACCAACGCCGTGTAGCGTTCGTCTTCCGGATGCACGGCGACCGCCGTGTCCCCGAGCATCGTCTCGGGCCGCGTCGTCGCGACGACGATAAATTCGCCGGTCTCTTCCCCAGCGTCGTCAACGATCGGATATTTGAAGCGCCACAGATGGCCCTTTACTTCCTGCTGCAGCACTTCGAGATCGGAGATCGCGGTGTGCAGCGCCGGGTCCCAATTGACGAGGCGCTTGTCCTTGTAGAGCAGGCCGTCGCGATAGAGCTGCACGAAGACTTTGACGACGGCGCGCGACAGGCCTTCATCGAGCGTGAATCGTTCGCGCGACCAGTCGCAACTGGCGCCGAGCCGCTTCAGCTGCTCGACGATCTTGCCGCCTGACTCCGCCTTCCATTCCCAGACGCGCTCGACGAATTTCTCGCGTCCGAGTTCGCGGCGATGTTCCTGGCGCTCCATGAGCTGGCGCTCGACGACCATCTGCGTCGCGATGCCGGCATGGTCGGTGCCCGGCTGCCACAACACGTCGTCGCCCTTCATGCGCCGGTAGCGCACGAGAATGTCCTGCAGCGTATTGTTGAGCGCATGGCCCATATGCAGGCTGCCGGTGACGTTCGGCGGCGGAATGACGATGGAATAGGGCGCCGCCGGCGCGCGTTCGGGCCGTCCGGCGCGAAAGGCTTGCGCCTCTTCCCACGCGTCGCGAATGCGCGATTCAATTGAGGCGGGAGCGAAGGTTTTTTCCATGGTCATCGGGCAGGAGCCTTTTGGCCCCCACCCTGTCCCTCCCCCGCTTCGCGGGAGAGGGGACGCTAACGATCGGCGTTTCGTCGCACGTCAGTGAAGGCTCGAATCTACTCCCTCTCCCGCGAAGCGGGGGAGGGTAGGGGAGGGGGTTACGCCAGCGCCTTGAGCGCGCCTTTGCCGGCGTAGATCGCCGCGTCGCCCAGCTCCTCCTCGATGCGGATGAGCTGGTTGTATTTGGCGGTGCGGTCGGAACGGGCGAGCGAGCCGGTCTTGATCTGGCCGCTGTTCGTCGCGACGACGAGATCGGCGATGGTCGAATCCTCGGTTTCGCCGGAGCGATGCGAGAAGACGGTGGTGTAGCCGGCGCGATGCGCGGTCTCGACCGAAGCGAGCGTTTCGGTCAGCGTGCCGATCTGATTGACTTTGACGAGCAGCGAATTGGCGATTCCGCCCTCGATGCCGCGCGTCAAGCGCGTCACATTGGTGACGAAAAGATCGTCGCCGACGAGCTGAACTTTGTCGCCGATCGCGTCGGTGAGCTTCTTCCAGCCCTCCCAATCGTCTTCGGCCATGCCGTCCTCGATCGACACGATCGGATAGGCGCTGGCGAGCTTGGCGAGATAGGCGACCTGCTCGTCGATCGAGCGCGTCACGCCCTCGCCTTCATAGACATATTTGCCGTCCTTGAAGAATTCCGTCGCGGCGCAGTCGGAGGCGAGGTGGACGTCGACCCCCGGCTTGAAGCCGGCGGTTTCGATGGCCTTCATGATGAAGTCGAGCGCCGCTTCGGCGGAGGGGAGGTTGGGCGCGAAGCCGCCCTCATCGCCGACCGAGGTGCTGAGGCCGGCTTTCTTGAGCGCCGCCTTGAGCGTGTGGAAAATCTCCGCGCCCCAACGGATGGCGTCGCGCACGTTGGGCGCGCCGGTCGGCATGATCATGAATTCCTGGAAGTCGATCGGATTGTCGGCATGCACGCCGCCATTGACGATATTCATCATCGGGGTCGGCAGCACCCGCGCCTGCACGCCGCCGACATAGCGATAGAGCGGCAGCGCCGAGGCCTCGGCCGCCGCCTTGGCGACCGCGAGCGACACGCCGAGAATGGCGTTGGCGCCGAGCCGCGCCTTATTCGGCGTCCCATCGAGGTTGATCATCGCCTCGTCGAGGGCGACCTGATCCTCAGCTTCGAAGCCGAGCAGCGCGCCGGCGATTTCGTCATTGACATTGTCGACCGCCGTGAGCACGCCCTTGCCCAGATAGCGCGACGCGTCGCCATCGCGCTTTTCCACCGCTTCATGCGCGCCGGTCGAGGCGCCGGACGGCACCGCCGCCCGTCCAGAAGATCCGTCCTCCAGGGTGACGTCGACCTCGACGGTCGGGTTCCCGCGAGAATCCAGAATTTCGCGGGCGTGGATGTCGACGATCTCGGTCATGGATGCCTCTTCATGATGCGGCGCGGAGCGGCGCGACTTCTTAGACCTATTGCGCGGTCCCGAAAAGCCTCAGCCGCAAAAAGGTTCTGCTTCCGCTACCCGCTTTTATGGGACCTGTGCTGCGCCGCGGCGACGGCGCGCCAGCGAAATTCGTTGACTGGGGAGGGGCCCTCCCTATCCTTGAGCTTGATTAATGAGCGGGCGTTCGCCGCCAAGCGCGACGGTCGGCGGGAGGTTCGGATGGCCCTAAGCACAATGCGATTCGCGCACGGCGTTGTTTTCAGCCTTTGCTTGGGGCTTTGGAGTCCGGCCGGCGCCTGGGCTCAGTCGCCGGAGCATGTCGCCGCCGCGAAGGCGACTTTGGAGAAATCTCCCGTCCGAGGCAATTGCGCGCCGGCGCAGGAAGATTTTCTCGGCTGGCCGGCGAGCCTCGTGCAGCGGTGCGAATATCAGCACGAGGACATGCCTGGCCTCGCCTATGTGCTCGACATAAAGCCGGAAACTCTGGCGCGCTGGGTCGAGGCCGGATGTAGCGCCCTGATGGTCGGCGCCGGCCATTGTTTCGACCGGACGTTGAAATGCGCGCTCGACAGCACAGGCGCCAGCTTCGTGATCGGCGGCAATCTGATCGCGGCGCGCAGCGGCGTGAAGCAAAATCGCTTTTATCGCAATGGCGTGGCGATCGCTGCGCCAAAAAGCGGCATGCCGGGCGTTGTGCCGATCCCGGAACAGGAGCAGATCGCGCATATCCCCGAAAAAGAGGTCTCGGCGATGCTCGAGCGCGGCGGCGTGGCCCTTTGGAACACCATGCCGTATCAATTCGCCGTAAAGGCCCTCGAGTTCGCCGTGCCGGCGGAGATGAACACGCCGGACAGGCGCGAGAAATGGCTCGAAATGGTGCGCGTCGAAATGCTGAAGGCGCTGGAGAGCCCCGAGAATCGCTTTCTCTCGGGCTGGATGTCGGCGCATCCGATCACCCTGCGCGCGGGAGAATGCCCGGACTCCCGCGACCCGTGAGCCGTTTGGCGCTTGACGCGGCGGCGATCGCGCCTTTGTTACGCGCATGACCAAAACGCATAAGGGCGCCGCGCTGCTCGGCCGCACAGCCGCGCTGCCGGCTTCGCCGGACGAGGCCGAACTCGATCTCGTGCCCAATCCTCACAAGGACGCCACCTATCTCGTGCGCTTCTCCGCGCCCGAGTTCACCTCGCTTTGCCCGGTGACCGGCCAACCGGACTTCGCACATATCGTCATCGACTATGTCCCCGCCGAATGGCTGGTCGAGTCGAAGGCCTTGAAGCTGTATCTCGGAAGTTTCCGAAACCACGGCGCCTTTCACGAAGACTGCACGCTGCGGATCGCGCGCGATCTCGTTGCGGCGATGACGCCGAAATGGCTGCGCATCGGCGGCTATTGGTATCCGCGCGGCGGCATGCCGATCGACGTCTTCTGGCAGACCGGCGCCCCGCCCGAGGGGCTGTGGCTTCCTGACCAGGGCGTGCCGCCTTACCGGGGGCGAGGTTAGGCGTTTGGGCGCTCCAAAGTCTGACCTTGTGCGCCCGCCAGTAAATCACCTATGGGTCACAGCGGTCTCTTGAGCAAGAGACCGTCCGATCGCGGGGCCCAGAGACGATGAAGCTTCGGACGTTTTTCACGATCTTCTTCCTGCTGCTCGTTGCTCTCGCCGGCGGCAATCTGGCGCTGGGCGTCTTTCTGAAAAACGCTCAGAAGGATCTGGAAACATCGCACCGCGAATTGCAATCCTTGACCACGCTTGCTGAGGATTTGGTTTTTTCCTCGCAGTGGCAGACTCGCTTTGCGCGAGGTTACATCTCCAGCAACGATCCGAGACGAGTTGAGTGGTACAACACGATCGAAGACATACTAAATGGCAAAGTCGCTCGACCGAAAGACTATGATTCTGGCTATTGGGACCTCGTGAATGGCGGAATCATTCCGCCGCCCGAGAAGAAAAGCGAGGGCGCAGTTTCCATCGAAGAGCGCTTCCTAAGCCAAAATGTCACCGCGCATGAATTGAACAAGCTTAAGGAAGCGCGAAGCTTTTTGGAGAAAGTGGTCGCGATCGAACGCGCCGCAATGCATGCGGTGGATGGCGAATTCGATGACGGCGCTGGAACCTATTCACGCAAGGGCAAGCCTGATCGCGCTTTAGCGACAAAGCTGTTGTTTAGCGACGAATACCGCAAGCTCAACGGAGATCTGACTCTGAGAATCGCGCAGATGCAGAACTTGATTCGGCGCAGATATTCGGGGCGAATTTCGCAAGAACAGGCGTTCGCCAACCAATTGTTTGAAGCCAACTCTTACTTGAATATCGGCTTGTTTGGCGTGGTTGTTTTGTCCCTGATTTTTTTGCGAAATCGCTTCGCGGTTCGAGCGTCGCACCTCATGTCGGTCGTTCGCGAGATTGGCTCGGGAAACCTGGCGGCTCAGGCCTCGGTCTTCGGAAGCGACGAGATCAGCGAACTCGCCACCACCGTCAACACGATGGCTGCGAATCTGAACGTCGCTTTCGACAAGCTCGAAGACAAGATCAAGCTTTCGGGCAAAGCCTTGTCGGACCTCGAGATCGAACGCTCGCGTTCGGAAAAGCTGCTCCACAATATTCTTCCTGCCGCGATCGCCGAAAGACTGCGTGGCGGCGAGGAGACGATCGCGGAAGTTTTCCCTGAGGTTACGGTGTTTTTCTCCGATATCGTCGGATTTACCGGGCTCTCGGCAAAGCTTGGTCCGCATGCCACCGTCAACATGCTCAATGTCCTGTTCGAGAAATTCGACGAACTTGTCGAAAAGCACGGCGTCGAAAAAATCAAGACGATTGGTGACAGCTACATGGTGGTCGGCGGAGTTCCAAACCGGGATCCCTTGCACTGCCAGCATATCGCGGAATTCGCTTTAGACGCGCAAAGTTTCATTGCGAGTTTTGCCGAAGGAGTTCCTTACCCGCTCCAGATGCGCATGGGCGTGCACACCGGCACGGTGGCGGCCGGCGTCGTGGGGAAAAAACGATTTTCCTACGATCTCTGGGGTGATGTCGTGAATGTCGCCAGCCGATTCGAATCGACCTCTCAGCCCGACAAAATCCATGTGTCCGAAGCGGTGAAGGTGCGTCTCAGCGACGATTACGTATTAGTGGACGGTGGGACCGTCGAATTAAAAGGCAAAGAGGCGACGCGCTCATTCTTCCTGATCGGCAAAAAGACCCAGATGCCGGGAATTTTGGAGTTCACGACTCCTGGCGCCGCGCCCGATAGTCCATCCCGACTGCGCCGCGATACGCCTTCATTTGTCCCTGGCTTCGATAGAAGAGCATAGAGATGATCCAGCTCGCGATCAGGATCGCGGCGATCGCAAAGCCGAAATTGGCAAGATTGTCGTTAAGCCCTTGAACGAGGCGCCAAACACCGCCTTCGAAGCCGAGCTTAT
This sequence comes from Methylocystis suflitae, assembly GCF_024448135.1. Lineage (GTDB taxonomy): Bacteria > Pseudomonadota > Alphaproteobacteria > Rhizobiales > Beijerinckiaceae > Methylocystis > Methylocystis suflitae. The sequence continues at coordinate 27,787 of NZ_JAMRYX010000176.1, read as the reverse complement.
CGCCGATCAAGCCGAGCGCTTCGATGCCGCCGATGAAAATGGCGACGATCACCGACATCGCGGTCATGACCAGATTGTACCAAAGTTTCCTCAGCGGATCGTCAAACGCCCAGCCGTAGGCTCCGGTCATCACGAGGCTGTCCGTGGTGTCCATCAAGGACATGCCGGCGGTGAACAGCGCCGGAAAGACCAGAATTGTCGAAAATGACATGCCTTGCGCGGCCTGCGCCGCCGAAATGCCGAGCAGGCCGATCTCCGTCGCCGTGTCGAAGCCCAGTCCCAACAGAAATCCAACGACGTACATGTGCCATGACCGCGAAACAAAGCGGAACAGCGGGCGGAAAACCCGGGTGAATAAACCTCGCCCGTTGAGCAGACGGTCGAGGTCCTCTTCGAGGACCGGTTCGCCACGTTTGGCGCGGGTGTAGGCCGACCAGATTCCTCTGAGCAGGAGCAGGTTTGCGAGGCCGATGACGATGAGGAACGAAGCTGACGCCATCGTGCCGATGGCGCCGCCGAAGGCCTCAAAGTCGTGGGCCTGGCCCTGCATGGCCGCGGCCGCCGCCGCCATCATGACCGAAGCGAGCGCGACGAAGGTGGAGTGGCCCAGCGAGAAGAAGAATCCGACCGAATAGGGCGTCTTGCCGTCCTGCATCAATTTGCGGACGACATTGTCGATGGCGGCGATGTGATCGGCGTCGAAGGCGTGGCGAAGCCCGAACATAAAGGCCAGAACGGCCGCCCCCATCAAACCCGGTCGATCGGAGAAGGCCGTCCACGCCCAGGTCCAGGCGAAAACATTGGCCGCGATGATCACGCCATAGGTCGCCGCAGCCTTGGCTTTGAAATTGTCGCCTTGGTCATCGAAAGGATTGAGCGCCATGACCCCCGCCTGAGCAATGCGACATTCTAGCGTAATCGCTTAATTATGAAAGTTCATACGTTAGCCAGCGGCAGGGGACGAGCGCTTGACCAAGTGGCTATAAGTAGCCACTATCATGCCCCATGACGACTGTTTCGATCAAAGACGCCAAAAATCGCCTGACCGAACTTGCTCGACAGGTCGAGAAGGGCGAAACGATCGTCGTGACGCGGAATGGGAAACCGGTGTTCGATCTGGTTCCACATCATCCAAAACGCGGTTTGCGGCTCGACGCCGTCGATGCGTTCAAGAAACGACACGGCGTCCAGTCCATCTTCACATTCATTGCTGAGGATTTTGACGCTCCCTTGCCGGAAGATTTCCTGTTGCGCCCGCTGCCGGATGATGCATGAGGCTGCTGCTCGACACGCATATTCTGCTGGCGTTAATTGAAAACCGTGTCGCCGAGTTCGGATCGCACGTGCAGTCTTTGCTGAAGAATGAAGATGCGGAATTTCTGGTCAGCGTCGCGAGTCTTTGGGAGATCGCCATCAAGTGGCGGCTGGGCAAACTTGAACTGGCGATAAATCTTGAGACGCTTCCAGAACTGCTGGAAGCGATGGGGATCGAGGTCCTCTCGATTAACGCGCGGCATGCGCTCGTCGCGGTCGAACCTGAGCCGACTACGCGCGACCCGTTTGATCGCCTGTTGCTGGCGCAATGCAAAATCGAGGCGGTGCGCCTCCTGACCGTTGATCGCGCGCTTCTCGACCATCCGTTGGCTGCGCGCAAGGCTTAGCGGACCGCCGTCGCCAGACGGTCTCTTGAGCAATTTGGTTTACGCAGCTTCGATTTTGATAGGATGCGCGGTCAGGCGGAAGCGCCGGGGAACGACATGCTGTCGGAAGAGAATATCGCCGCGTGGCGGCTCTGCGCGCCTTCGCTGCGGGAAGCGAAGTTCTCCGACGGCGAAACGCTGTATCGCCAAGGCGAGGAGCCGGGCTTTCTCTATTGTTTGATGCGGGGCGTCGTCAGGCTTTCTCATGTCGCGGAAAGCGGCGCGCAGATCACGCTCGCCATCGCGGGCGCGGGCGATCTCTTCGGCCGCATTTCGCCGGGAAGAGCATCGGCGCACAGCGCGAACGCCATCGGCGACGCGCGCGTTTTGATGATCGCCCCTTCGGACGTGAACCGTCTCGTCGCGAACAGCCCGTCGTTCTCGGGCTTCCTCAGCGCCGGACTGGAGGCGTCGCGGGAACGCGCCGAGCGCAGGCTGATCGACCGCCAGACAAAAGCGGTCGCCGCGCGGTTGATCGAAACGCTGGGGGAGCTTGCGCTCGCTTTCGGCGCGCCTTGCCCGCATGGCTATTCGCTCGAGATCAGGCTCACGCAGCAGGATATCGCCGACCTCGTCCATGCGAGCCGGCCCGTCGTGACCCGGATCATGAACGGTTTGAGGCGCCGGGGGGCGCTCGACTATCGGCGCGACCTTATCTGCGTCAATCATTTCGCGCTGCAGTCACTTGCGAAAGAAAAAGGCGGCGATCTGTGATCAAGATGACAGACCGGCTCCGCCCCGCGCCCTAACGAGAGGAGAAGGCGGCCAATCCGCGCCGCCAACGCGGAGAAACCACAATGAAACCACTCACGGCGCGCCTGCATGGATATCTGGACTATCTGACGGTGTTGATTTTCCTGGCCGCGCCAGCCGTGCTTGGCTTCGGCGGCCTGCCGGCGAAGCTCGCCTGGCTGCTCGCGGGCGTGCATCTGGCGATGACGCTCGTGACAAGATTTCCGCTCGGCGTGTTTCGGCGGCTGGCGTTCACGCTCCACGGCTGGGTCGAGAGGATCGTCGGCCCGGCGCTCATCGCCGTCGCTTTTCTTCCAGATATTTTCAGCGTCAAGCCGGCCTTCGCCTTTTTCGCCGGAATGGGCCTTGTCATCATCGCCGTCGGCTGGCTGACGGATTATGCGGAGGCGAATTAACGCCGACGCCCTCCCGATCAGGCCTTCGGCCTGTCGGAGGAATGAGAGGCGCATAGGAATTGCTCCGCCTCGCTTCAGACGGGCATTTTCGCCAGACGGTCGAACGCCATCAGCGCCTTGACCATCGTTTCGAGCTCGCCAAGCGGGACTTGCGTCGCGCCGTCCGAGATCGCCGCGCCCGGATCGGGATGCGTCTCGACGAAAAGCCCGGCGACGCCGATGGCGACCGCCGCGCGGGCGAGCGTTGCAACAAAACGCCGCTCGCCGCCCGATGACGCGCCGCGCCCGCCCGGCTGCTGCACGGCATGCGTGGCGTCGAAGACGACAGGCGCGCCGGTGGTCTCCTTCAGGATCGGCAGGGCGCGCATGTCCGCGACAAGCGCATTATAGCCGAAGCTCGTCCCGCGCTCGGTGACGAGCACGCCGGCGGCGCCGGCCTCACGCGCTTTCTCGACGGCGTGGATCATGTCCCACGGCGCAAGAAACTGCCCCTTCTTGATGTTGACGGGCCGTCCGGTTTTCGCCGCCGCGACGATGAGATCGGTCTGGCGGCAGAGGAAGGCGGGAATCTGCAAGAGGTCAACGACCTCGGCGACGCGCGCGCATTGCCAATTCTCATGCACGTCGGCCGTTATCGGGAGGCCGGTCTTTTCCGTGATTTCAGCAAAGATCGGCAGGGCGGCGTCGAGGCCGACGCCGCGCGGGGCATTGCCGCTGGTGCGGTTCGCCTTGTCGAAGGACGCTTTGAAGACGACGCCGATCTTCAGCCGCTCGCCGATCGCGGCGAGTTCGCCGGCGATCTCGATCGCCAGATCGCGGCTCTCCAGCGCGCAGGGGCCGGCGATGAGCGTCAAAGGCAAATCGTTGCCGATCTCGACCCGGCGCGCGCTATCTCCGATGAGAACTCTCGTCACGGCGCGCCTTGTCTCACGTTTGGATCAGCCGCGCGACCTCGGCGCGCAGCGCCGGCAGGACCTCGGCTTCGAACCAGGGATTGCGCTTCAGCCAACCGCTGTTGCGCCAGGACGGATGGGGGAGGGGAAAGATCAGCGGCGCCGTATTCTGGAAGTCTCGCCAGCGCGAGACGATCTGCGAAACGCTCGCGCCTCTCGGCAAAGCATGGCCGAGACGGGCGAAATGATAGTCCTGCGCATAGCGCCCGATCGCGACGACCGTCTCGATCTGCGGCAGCGCTGCGAACAGCGAGTCGTGCCAGCGCGGGCGACATTCGGGACGCGGCGGCAGGTCGCCGCCGGCGGCGTCGTAACCCGGAAAGCAGAAGCCCATCGGGACGATGGCGATGCGCGAGACATCGTAGAACGTCTCGCGATCGACGCCCATCCAGTCGCGCAGCCGATCGCCAGAAGGATCGTTGAAGGGAACGCCGGTCTGATTGACGAGATTGCCGGGCGCCTGGCTTGCGAGCAGCAGCCGCGCGCTGGATGAAACGCGCAGCACGGGACGCGGCTCATGCGGCAGTATCGCGCCATCAGGCGTTTCCGCGCAAACGCGGCAGGCGCGGATGCGCGCCGCAATCTCTTCCAGAGTCTGGCTTGAAACCCGCCGGCTCATTTAGGGAACGACGCTCGGACGCGCCGAAACTTCCGTGCGCCAGCGCGAAAGATGCGGCAAGTCTTCGGGAATATCGACTCGCGCGGCCTTTGTCAGATCCATCGCGACGATGGCGGTGATGTCGGCGATGGTGAAATCGTCGGAAGCCATGAAGCGCCGCGACGCCAGCTCCTGGTCGAGAAAACGCATCATCTGTTGCGCGCGCGGCCGCTGATGCTCGGCGAATTCCGGCTTTTGGGGCGATTCGAGCCGCGCCAGCGCCGGATGGCTGTGGCGAAAGGCGAGCGCCACCGGCATGAACAGGCGGAATTCCACCCGGCGCTGCCACATCTCGATGAAGGCCTGTTCGCGCGCGTTGCGGCCAAGGAGGGGCGGCTCCGGGTAAAGCGACTCGATGTAGCGGCAGATGGCGACGGATTCGGTGAGAGTCGCGCCATCGTCGAGAACGAGCGCCGGCGCCTCGTTGAGCGGGTTAATCCGCCCATAGGCCTCGCTCTTGTGCTCCTGTGCAATAAGGTTGACGTCGCGAATGGGGATCGTGACGTTCTTCTCGGCCAGAAAGATGCGAACGCGTCTGGGATTGGGCGCGAGCGGCGTATTATAAAGCAGCATGTCGATCTCGTTCCGGTGGATAGGGGATGTGTTGCGATTGGCGATAGCGGCGTGAAAACTTTCCGAAAATGCATTCCCGTAGCAGCGGTTCGAAGCTTTAGAGCCATGAGTTAAGTTAAGCGGATGACGAACGATCTCCCGACTCAACATGCCGCCGCGCTCGTGCTGTTTTCCGGCGGGCAGGATTCCACGACCTGCCTTGCCTGGGCGCTGTCACGCTTCGACCGCGTGGAGACGGTCGGCTTCGATTACGGCCAGCGCCACCGCGTCGAACTCTCGCGCCGAGCCGGGTTGCGCGAGGGGCTTATTCGCCTCTCGCCGCTGTGGGCCGAGCGGCTTGGCGAAGATCGCACGATTTCGATCGAAGCGCTCGGCGCGATTTCCGAGACGGCGTTGACGCGGAACGCCGAGATCGCCTTCGCCGCCGACGGACTTCCCAACACATTCGTTCCGGGACGCAATCTGCTGTTTCTGACCTTCGCCGCGGCGCTCGCCTATCGTCGCGGCATCGCGGATCTCGTCGGCGGCATGTGCGAAACGGACTATTCGGGCTATCCCGATTGCCGCGACCAGACGATCCGCGCCATGGCGCAGGCGCTCGGCCTGGGCATGGACCGCAGCATGAATATTCATACGCCGCTGATGTGGATCGACAAGGCGGCGACCTGGCGACTGGCGGAATCGCTCGGCGGCGAAGCGCTGGTGCGGCTCATCGTCGAAGAAACTCACACCTGCTATCTCGGCGAGAGGGGCCGCCGCTTCGACTGGGGCTATGGCTGCGGCGAATGCCCGGCCTGCAAGCTGCGCGCGCATGGCTGGGAAAACTATCGCGCCGGACAGACGCGCGCGGCGGCAGAGACCTTCTGATTTTTCGAGTGTGGCGTCGAGGCCACAGTCGGCGCTGACCTGCTCACGCCGAGCGACAGCGTATTGACACGGCTCAGTCCGCCTCGGATATGTTATGTTATAACATATTAGCGAGAGCGGGCGTCCATGAGGAAGAGCGTTTTGGTCGGCGCAGCGGCCGGCGGCGCAGTCGTCGGGATTTTCACCAGCGTCGCGAGCGCCGTGGCTCAGCAGGCTTTGCCGCCGATTGAAGTCGGCGCCGTCAGTCCAATTAAACGCGCCAAGATCGTCTCCCCGCCACAGACTCCCCCAGCGCCCGGCGGGCGCAACCGCAACGTCGCAGGCCCGAGCGGACCCGAGCCGCGCGAACCGACCGTAGCGCCGCAAGGCGTCCTTCCCATCGTCGCCGATCAGTTCGCGACGGTGACGGTCGTCACCAATGAGGAGCTGCGGCGCTCGCCGGGCGCGACGCTGGGCGACGTGCTCTTCGCCAAGCCGGGCGTCACCGGATCGACCTTCGCGCCCGGCGCGGCGAGCCGTCCCATTGTGCGCGGCCTCGACAATTACCGGGTGCGCATCCAGGAAAATGGCGTCAGCAACAGCGGCGTCTCGGAACTTGGCGAGGACCACGCCGTACCGCTTGATCCCGTCGCCGCAAGCCAGGTCGAGGTGGTGCGCGGCCCGGCGACGCTGCGCTGGGGGTCGCAAGCGATCGGCGGCGTCGTCAATGTGGAGAACAACCGCATTCCCACGGCCTTGCCCTGCCGTCTCGCGCTCCTTCCTACGGCCGAGACGGAGGGGTGTTCGGTTTTCGAGACGCGCGGCGCGGTGATGACCGTCGACAATGCGCTGGAAAACGCGACGCTGCTCGACGTCGGCCGCGGCAACGTCGCTTTCCACATGGATGTCCATGGCCGTCGCAGCAGCGACTACCTTATTCCCGGCTATCCTTATCTCTTTCCGCCGGATCCGCCGCCACCGGTCTCCGGACGCCAGCCCAATTCGTCAATGCGCTCGGCCGGCGGTTCGGTCGGCGGCTCCTATTTTTTCGACGGCGGCTTCGTCGGCGTCGCCGTGACGCAGTTCAACTCGCGCTATCACATCCCCGGCATTGAGCCGACGGAGACCAATACGCGCATTGAACTTCGCCAGACGCGGGTGACGACCAAGGGCGAGTTCCGGCCGCAGTCGGCCTATATCGAAGCGGTCCGCTTCTGGGCGGGGCTCACCGACTACAAGCACCACGAACTCGCCAATGAGGGCGGCGTCAACGGCGTTCAGCAGACCTTCACCAACAAGGATCTCGAGGCGCGGGTCGAAACGCAGCTTCGCCCGGTCGACTTGTCCTTCGCGACTCTGACAAGCGCCTTCGGCGTGCAGGGCACGCATCAGATCCTGACCTCACCAGGACGCGAGGGCGGGCTCTTCGACCCCAATCGGACGCGCAGCGTCGCCGGCTATTGGTTCAACGAATTCAGACTGACCGACACATCGCGACTGCAGCTTGCGGGACGCATCGAACATGCGACCGTCTCCGGCGCATTTCCCGAACTCCTCGCTGATCCGGCGCTGCAAGTCGCCCGCGTGCGAAATTTCACGCCAAAGAGCGGAGCATTCGGCTTTCTGCAAGATCTGCCGCAAGGCGTCGTCGCCAGCCTGACCGCCCAATATGTCGAACGCGCGCCGCGCGCGCCCGAGCTTTTTTCGCGCGGCATGCATGAGGCGACGGGGACATTCGATATTGGCAATCCCAACCTTGGAATCGAAGCGGCGAAGACCATCGAAATCGGCCTGCGGCGTCCGGTGGGCCCGTTCCGTTTCGAGGCGACGGCCTACCTCACGCGCTTTGACGGCTTCATCTTCCGAAATCTCACCGGCGCGGTCTGCGAGGCCGACATTGCGAGCTGCGCCTTCGACGGCGAGGGCGATCTTCGTCAGGCCTTCTACGCCCAGCGCAATGCGCTCTTCCGGGGCGGCGAGTTTCAGAGCCAGCTCGACGTCGCGTCGCTGGCAGGCGGCGTTTTTGGGGTGGAGCACCAGTTCGACGTGGTGCGGGCGACCTTCGTGGGCGGCGGCAACGTCCCCCGCATTCCGCCCGTTCGGCTCGGCGGCGGATTGTTCTGGCGAGATATGAACTGGCTGCTGCGGGTCAACCTCCTGCACGCCTTCGCGCAGCGCAACATCGACCCAACCAATGAAACGCCAACGAAGGGCTATAATTTGCTGAGGGCTGAAATCAGCTACCGCATGCTGTTCGATCCGGGCGATCCGCTGAGCCGCGAATTGAGGCTGGGACTCGTCGGCGACAATCTCCTCAACGAGGACATCCGCAACAGCGTCTCCTTCCGCAAGGATGAAGTGCTGCTCCCAGGCGCGAATCTGCGGTTTTTCGCGAATGCGCGCTTTTAGGCGCCTAAGGCGTTTCGGCTTGATCGCGGGGGCGAAATAGGGCATAGGCGGGGCCAACGAAGCGCTGGGCGTATCCCGGCCAGTTCACTATTGCCGGGGTGAGATCGATGAAAGTCCGCAACTCTTTGAAATCTCTGCGTTCGCGCCATCGCGCCAACCAGATCGTGCGCCGCAAGGGCCGCGTCTATATCATCAACAAGGTGCAGCGGCGCTATAAGGCGCGCCAGGGCTGATCAGGGGTCCGTCGTGATTTCTGCCAAGCGAGAAACGTCGCTTTTGCTCTGCATTGCATATTGCTGGCGTCGCGCTTCCTAAGCGCGGCCCGTCATATTTCATGACCCGAGCCGCTGTTACGGCGGCGCGGGCGTTTGTGTGGCTAACCGACCGTGGCGGCGGCTCTCAACGAGAGAGCCCTTTGCGCCATGACCAAAACGCCTCCTCCCGTGATCCTGACCGGTGATCGTACGACCGGTCCGTTGCATCTAGGCCATTATGCGGGATCGCTTCAGAACCGCGTCGCCCTGCAACACACTCACGAACAATATCTGTTGCTCGCCGATTCACAGGCGCTCACCGATAACGCACACGACCCGGAGAAAGTCCGTCGCAACGTGTTCGAGGTAGCCCTCGACTATCTGGCTGTTGGCGTGGACCCGGCTGTGTCCACGATCTGCGTCCAATCTCTTCTGCCCGCGCTCGCCGAGCTGACGCTGCTGTATTTGAACTTTGTCAGTCTCGCCCGTCTCGAGCGCAATCCGACCATCAAGGATGAGATACGCGCGCGTGGTTTCGACCGTGACATCCCTGCCGGCTTCCTTTGTTACCCGGCCGCGCAAGCTGCCGATATAACGGCATTCAAGGCGACTTTAGTGCCTGTGGGAGAAGACCAGGCCCCGATCATCGAACAAACGAACGAGATCGTGCGGCGCCTTAATCGACAGATCGGTCGAGACGTGCTGCTCGAAGCTCGGGCTTTGATTCCGCGGGTGGGACGGCTTCCCGGCGTCGATGGCAGATCGAAGATGAGCAAGTCCCAGGGCAATGCTATTCCGCTCTCGGCAAGTGACGGTGAGATAGAGGAGGCGGTGCGGCGCATGTACACCGATCCCGGCCATCTGCGCGCCTCTGATCCCGGCCGTGTCGAGGGTAATGTCGTCTTCACCTATCTGGACGCATTCGACGATGACCGTGAGGCCGTCGCCCATCTAAAGGCTCGTTATCAGCGTGGCGGGCTCGGCGATATGGCGCTGAAATCGCGCCTGACTGATGTCTTAAAGGCGTTGCTTGGCCCAATTCGCGAGCGGAGGTCTGAACTGAAGCGCGATCCTGATTTTGTTATGGACGTTCTCCGAAAGGGGACGCGCAAAGCGCAGAATCTAACCGCAGAGACCATGGCGGAAGTGCGCGAAGCCTTAAGGCTTTTTGACCTTAGGGCTTCTTGACCTGGAGCAGAGGCTTTGATCGGAAGCGAGTAGACGCCAGACTAATCGCTCGCCTCCGCAACGCCCATGAGCGCGAGCACATGCGCGTTGACGCTGCGGCTGAGAGCGTCGACGTCATAGCCGCCCTCGAGCATTGAGACGATTCGGCCGCCGCAACGCCGGTCGGCGATATCCATCAGCCGTTTGGTCGCGTCGCCGAAGTCCGTCTCGCGGAGTCGCAGGCCGCCGAGCGGGTCCCGCTCATGGGCGTCGAAGCCCGCCGAAATCAGGATCAGATCGGGCGCGAAATCGCGCACCCGCGGCAGGATTCGGTCGGCGAGCGCTTCTCGAAAGGCGTCCCCCGTCGAGCCGGCGAGGAGCGGCGCATTGACGACGTTGTCGTGGTCCCCCGTGTCATTGCGTCCGCCGGTGCCTGGATAAAAGGGCGCCTGATGCGTGGAGCAGAACAGCACTCTATCGTCGGCCCAGAAAATCTCTTGCGTGCCATTGCCGTGATGGACGTCGAAGTCGACGATCGCGACGCGTTCAGCCCCATGCGCCGCCAGGGCGTGGCGCGCGGCCACGGCGACATTGTTGACGAAGCAAAAACCCATCGGATTGTGGGCGCCCGCGTGATGCCCAGGCGGGCGGACCGCGACGAAGGCGTTGTCGGCTCTACTCGACATGACTTCATCCACCGCGGCCACGGCGCCTCCCGCCGCGCGCCAAACGGCTTCGATCGTCTTCGGACACATCAGCGTATCGCTGTCGAGCGCCGAATAGCCTTCGCGCGGCGCCGCGCGCTCGAGGGCTTCAAGATAGGATTGCGGATGGACGCGTTGCAGCGCCTCCGCTTGCGCTTGGGGCGCATTCATTCGGCTCAGCGACGCGAATCGCGCGTGCTCCAAGCCGCGTTGGATCGCCCGCAACCGTTCGGGAGCTTCGGGATGGCCGGGACCCATCTCATGAAGGAGCCCGCTTTCATGTGTGACGAGAAGGGTTTTCAATGCTGCGACGCAATCCGGGCAGGCCACGCTACGCCAGTCAACCTTATGATTCTCGGCCTTCTGCGGCCATCTGTCCATGAAAAAGAAATGGTAAAGCTCAAGTGCAGGTCCGCGCCGGTTAGCGTGGCGCCGGCGCAACAGTAAGGGAATAATTCCGAAGACGTGATCCCAGCGCCAAAGTTCATGATAAGAAAATCGTAACAACTGTTTTTCGGCAGGAAGGAGTGCCTGAAATGAGTTTCAGATATGTGACAGCGGCGTCCGCGCTTCTCGCTGTCTTTTTGGCGGGTTGCAACGGGGGAACGCCTCTTCCTGATCCGAGGCTTAATGGCCGCGACGCCGAATTCATGGCGCTTGCTCCCAAGGCTGGGGTAAGCTCGCAATATGAACGCTACCTCGTCGATTTTAAGACGAACGAGCCCGTCGGTTCGATCATCGTCGATAACCGCTCGAAATTCCTTTACTATGTCATGCCGGGCGGAAAGGCCGTGCGCTACGGCGTCGCCACCGGTCAGGACGCGATGGCCTTCACCGGCCGGGCCTATGTGGGCGGCATGCAGGAATGGCCGCGGTGGATCCCGCCGAAGGACATGCTCGAGCGTTGGCCGCATCTCCAGCCGACGGCGGACGCCGGCGGTCTGCCCGGCGGTCCCGACAATCCGCTCGGCTCGCGCGCGCTCTACCTCTATCAGAACGGCAGGGATACGCTTTATCGTATCCACGGCACCAATGAGCCGGACAAGATCGGACAGGCGGTGTCCTCGGGCTGTATCCGCATGCGCGACATCGACGCGATCGATCTCTACAACCGCGTGAAGGTCGGCACGAAAGTCGTCGTGCTCTAAGCTTTTCGCCACAGCTGATTAAGATTCCTGCGACGCCCTCCGCCCAGCGCGCGAGGGCGTCGTCTTTTGCGCCATCGGACGTCCTGCAGTGGCTCGGCGTAACCGCAGCCCGAGCAAAACCGGTCTTCTCGACCGATCGCCAGTGTGCGCCGTCGCACTGCGCCTTGGTAAAGCGAACCTTAATGTCGCGAATGCTCGCAGGGTGCGGGCGATCGAAGAGGGAAAATCGTTATGCGTCCGACGACAAGCATGGGCTGCTTAGTCCTGGTGGTCTGCGTTCTCTTGCTGGAATTCGCTGGCGCGGGCGCTTACCTCGCGTCGTCCGCGCAAGCGAAACCTTCGGACCCTTGCTACGGCTATGCGATTTGCCAGTAAAATTTTCATTCGGCGGCGAAAGTTCGTGGAACGCGCGCCCGACATTTGCGTTTCTTATTTGAAAGGCCGGCGCGCCCAAATCGATGCTCGAAAGAGCGGAGACGCGGAGCGCCGCGCCTTTCAAGTTTTCATATCCGTTGCGGCGAGAGGCGGAAGGCTGGGCCGTCATGCGCAATTTGGTTTTGTATGTACTGATGTTGTTCCTGTTCGCGGCAGGCGTTGCAAGCGCCACGACGATTCTCTCTCGACCGTCGCTCAGCGACGACGATTTTTGCTTTGGATACGCGATCTGCGAATAGTCAGGCCGAATGTTTCTGACGCGCGAGTTCACGCAAGCGCGCGACGCCGCGCGTCAGCGATCCTGCTTCAACGCCGATAAACGTTTCTATTCGCCTGCACATCGCGTCGGCGGTCTGATAGACGCGCTGTTTGAACGGCGCGACCAGTCTGGCCGCCCAAGCGCGAATCTCGATGACAACCGAATAGATCTGACGGAAGCGGTCGATCTGCATCAGCTTGTCCCGGCAGATGTCGAAAAGAAACGACATGCAGCCGAGCGCCAGCGTTTTGGCGAGAAGGATCGCGAAAAGCCCCGTGAACACATGTCCATGCGCGATCAATTCAAAACCGACCAGCTTGGCCGGGAGAATCACGAACACTGGCGCGATAAATATCGCCAATGTTTTTAGGGGCGTAAGCGTCGCAACGAAGTCCTTGAACTGCTGCTCGTAGCGTTCAAGCCCAAGCGCGCGTCCAAGATCGTGCAGCCATTGGCTGAAATGATCCCACAGCCAGGTTTCGACCAGAAAGAGGACGGCGAGCGTGAACCAGAGCGCGTCCCTCAGGCGCTGTTTCCAATTTTCCATACGACTTCCTCTCACATGCGGCGGGCGCGTAGCGCCAACGCTCGGCGTGAATCACGGCGGCCGACATGGCCAGCTCAAATGTGAATGGCGCGTTTGGCGACGGCGAAGGCCGCCTCGCGCATCGCCTCCGAGAGCGTCGGATGGGCGTGGCAGGTGCGCGCGAGATCTTCCGCGGACCCGGAAAATTCCATCAACACCGCAGCTTCAGCGATCAATTCGCCGGCCGCGGCGCCAAGAATATGGACGCCGACCACCCGGTCGGTCGCGGCGTCGGCGATGATTTTCACGAAACCGTCGGTCGCGCGCATCGCGCGCGCGCGGCCATTGGCGGTAAAGGGAAATTTGCCGATCGCGACCTCGATCCCTCGGGACTTGGCCTCTTCTTCAGTCATGCCGACTGAGGCGACTTCAGGCATCGTGTAGACGACGCTGGGAATGACGCCATAGTTCACATGCCCCGCCTGTCCGGCGAGGATTTCGGCGATGGCGATGCCTTCGTCCTCAGCCTTATGGGCAAGCATCGGTCCGCGCACGACGTCGCCGATGGCGTAGACTCCAGGAACATTGGTCGCGAAGCCTTCGTCGATGACGATGCGCCCGCGCTCCAGGGCGACGCCGGCGTCCTCGAGTCCGAGACCCTGCGTGAAGGGGATGCGGCCCGTCGCGATGAGCACCGCGTCCGCCTCGATCGTGTCGGACGTCGCGCCATCGACCGACGAATAGGAGACGACAGCGCGCTCGGCCTTGCCGGTTCCCTCGCGCCGCACGCCTGTCACCTTGGAGGCGAGGCGGAAATCGAAGCCCTGTTTTTCGAGGATCTTCTGAAAGCGCGCGGCGATCTCGAGATCAAAGCCCGGCAGAATGCGATCGAGATATTCGATCGCAATCACTTCCGTCCCCAGCCGGCGCCAGACCGATCCAAGCTCGAGTCCGATGACGCCCGCGCCGACGACGACCAGCCGGTTCGGCGTCTTCGCCAGGGCCAAGGCGCCGGTCGACGAAAGGATCAGCTTTTCGTCGACCGCAATCTGCGCGCCGGAGGCGTCGCGCAGGGGCGCGACAGCCGAACCGGTGGCGAGAACAATGTTCTTCGTTTCCAGTGTTTGAACGGCGCCGTCGGGCCCGACGACCTCGACTCGCCCGGCGCTTTTCAGCCGGCCGACGCCGCGAAACGACTCGATCTTGTGCTTCCTGAACAGGAACGCGACGCCGTTGACGTTCGCGCCGACGGTGTCGTCCTTGTGCTTCATCATCGCCGCAAGATCGAGACGCGGCGGATCGACCATGACGCCGAGCGGCGCCAATCCATGCGCGGCTTCTTCGAACATATGCGACGCGTGGAGCAGCGCCTTCGACGGAATGCAGCCGACATTGAGGCATGTGCCGCCGAATGTCGGGTCCTTCTCGACGACGGCCGTCTTCAATCCAAGTTGCGCCGCGCGGATCGCGCATACGTAACCGCCTGGACCGGATCCGATCACGATAAGATCGTAGGTCATGTCATCCGCAACTCAAAAATGGCGCCGCTGCCAAAGTCCGTTTCTCAGATGAACGCATCCGAGATGAATTTTGGCTAAACGCCGCTCTCGGAAATCAGCCGGCGGCCCAGACGTAGATGAGCGTTGCGATGAGCCCCAGCGCGGTTTGACCCAGCTCCAGGCGACCCCAAAGATTGATCACCTTGCGCGCTTCGTGCGCTGCATCGGCCTCGATCAGCGCCAGGATGCGATTGTTGAGCGGCACGATGGCGAGATAGGTGTAGGGCCAGCTCGCGATGGCGAGCAGGGCGCCGAAAAGCCATCTGACGTCATCGAGCTCGCGATAGGCGATGAAGCCGAAGAGGGCGGCAAGCGCGGCAAAACTTGCGAGCACAATGAAGCCGCGGTGATCGGAGGGCTCCCACTCCTTGATCAGCGCGTCGTCGCTGAGCGCAAGCCGCGCCGGCTGTTCGACATAGTTGACGTAGAGCGAGGCGCCGGTGAAAGCGCCAGCCGTCGCGAGCGCAAGCGAACCAATAATCATTCAAGCGTCCTTTGGCGGTCGGCGCATAACTCGGCGTTCCTGGCGACTCGACCCCGACCGCCGACCCGCCACCGTTGTTATTCTTTAAGCTGACTCGATCGCTTCCTCGTCGCAGACGACGCGGGAGTTGCTCTCGGCTTCCGCGGCGACGTCGATTTTCACCGCCTTCACCACATCCTGCTCTTTTCGGCGATCGGTGAAATGGTCGAAGAACACCCGCATGGCGCGATCGACGCCATAGGGATTGATGCGTCTCGTATCCTCCCGATAGAACATCGGCACGTTCGGAGAAACCGTGGCGAGATCATAGGAGGGGAGATAGGCGATGTTCGGCCTTGCCCGGACCACCTCGTCGGCGGCGGCGCGCAGAATCGCCTTGACGGCGCAGTTCGATTCGATGACGTGCCGGTCTTCGTAGGTCGCGATAATGCCGACGGGCGACACGCTCAGCACGATGCGAACCTTGGGATTGACCTCACGAATGCGGTCGACCGCGGCCATGAAGTCGCGCACGACTTCGCTGACGGTCATATTGTAGAACTCGTAGACGCTCGGATCCCAGACGCCGCCGGCGACGCCCGGCGCAAGCTGCAGGATCGCGCCATCGGGCTTGTGGCGCCAGGTCTCGGTGTGGCCGAATGTGAAAACGAAGACGTCCATCGTCTCGAACATGTGGCGGACTGCGGCGAGATGCCGCTCGCGATCGGCGCGCATCTCGTCAATCGTGGCGTATCCGTCCGGTTCGATGCGCGGCCGGAACGGATCGACGACGCGGCCGTCTTCCGGACGGTTCCAGTAATCGAGTTGCGGCGTGAAGCGTCCATAGGCGCGTTCGATCAATTGCAGCAGCTGAGCGGTCGTGTAGAGATTGCCGTAGCGGCAGGAATACATTGAGTAGTTGCGGCGCAGCGCCTCATCCGCGGACATGCCAGCCGGCGGCTGTTCGGCGAGATAATAATGAAATCCGCTCGCCTGCAGGCGCATCGCGATCTCTTGCGCGAAGCAGCTGCCGCCTGTGGCGACCTTGTCCTGTGGCGAAATCTTGAAAGGCGTGCGAATGATTGGATCGAGCGCGAAGGGCGGCAGCGACGTCACCGCCTTGCGCCAAAAGCGATGGTCGGGTAGGGAGCTATAGGGGTTCTCCGCCATGGTCGCACTCCTTTCTGATCCGGCTGATCGTCGCGGATCGAGCTTTTCCCGCGTCGTTCGCGAGCCGCCTTCTGGCGTCGCAACATAGACGGCGCCCGCCCGCTTGTCACCCGGCGGCGCCGCTGAGAACGCCCGCGCCGTCGCCAAGCCATGAAAGACCGCATGTTAACGCAGGTTGACAGACAGATTCTAAAATCCTGGCGGCAATACGCCATCGAGCCGAGGATCGCGAAATTCACCGGCCGCGTCATGCGCAACACCGGGCCGCGGATCGCGATCGTCGGCAACTGCCAGAGTTTCGGCGTCGCCTACGCCATGAAAGTGCTCGATCCGAGCGCGACAGTCGACCATTTTTCGATGATCGCCCGCGCCCGCTCGACGATGGGCCTCTTCGCCAAGACGCTCGAGACCTACGACTACGTCTTCTCGCACGACTTTCTTGACGGTCATGTGCGCGGGGGCGGCTCGGAGGAACTACGCCAGCGTCTGCCGAAAACAATAATCTTTCCTGCGATCGGCTTCGCGGCCTTTCATCCCGATCTCGTCTATATCCATGATTTGACGCGCTTGCACGGTTTCGTCTCCGGTCCGATCGGAGCCTATCATTCAGCGATCGGGCTTTTCGCCTACCGCAAAGGCCTGTCGCTTGAGATGGCGAACGCCCTCTTCAACGAAAACGTCTTTGATGCGCTCGGCTATTTGGACATGTGGAACGACGCGTCGCGCGAGCTGCTCGACGCCGCGCGCGACAAATATGGCGTCGATCTTTCGGCCGAGCTGATGAACTGGTCGCGCCGGGGCGTCTTCATGTACAGCACGGTGCATCCGATGAGCTTCGTGCTGTTCGATCTCTCCAAAAAACTTTTCGAGAAGGTCGGACTCAAGCCGCGCGCGGTGAATTTCAACTACTACGACATTCACGATCTTGCGCGCAGCGAGATCTTCCCGATCTATCCGCCGATCGCCAAGCGATATGGGGCGCAGGGCGGCTATATGTTCAAGCTGCAGAACCACCATATATCGACGACGGTGGGCGATTTCCTGAACCTGCCGCAGTTTCTTGCGTCCTGTTACAAGAGCTACAGCGCACATGATCTGTCAAAGCTCAGCAATGCGCGCGTCGACGCCTGGCTCGCCGACGAGGCGACGAGCGGACTGCTGATGAGATTGGCGCGGGAGAATTTCGCCGCCGGTCTGACGCCGACGCTGTAAGCATTGCTTGCGTCATTCCCGACGCGCGCAATGCGCGCGCGATGGGGAATCGAGAGCAAGACCAGCGCGTTTGGATCGGCCCTGGATTCCCGGTCAGGCTTTTTGCCTGCCGGGAATGACACGGCCCAAATGCACGGATATCCGTACTATTTCCAGCGCGTGTCGAATTTCGACAGGTCGAACGGCGGCTTATAGGGATGCAGCGGATTTTCGCCGCTGAAGGGCTTCGCCACGGTGAGAATGCGCTCGCGATGTTTCAGGGGCGCGAAACCCGAAGGATCCAGCGCGCCGGTGAAGCCGATAAGATGCGCCGGATCGACATTGAGCTTGAACGCCGGCGGCGGACGCATCCAGCTCTGCGAGGCCACATCCATATAGGCCGTCTTCAACATATGGTTGAGGCCCCACTGCGTCGGCACGAAGCAGGATTTGGCCGAGTCCGACATGTCCCAATAATAGGTGTCGGGTCGCAATTCGAGCGTCGCGTCGCCTTCGAAAACTGCGATTGATCCTTCGTGCATGAGATGCCGCACTTCGGCAAATCCCGCGAAGGGGTCGACGAGATGGTAGTAGACGCCAAGACAGAGGACGATGTCGAAAGTCTCGTTGAGCTTCGAGGCTTCGTAGATCGAAACGTTCTGATCGATCTCGACGTTGGACTTTAAAAGCTTCTTGGCGAGGCGCAGCCCGGCGCCGCTCGCCCAGTTTTGGCTCACGTCGTCGGTGGCGACAACGCGCTTGGCGCCCCGCCGCTCCGCGTAAAAGCTCCAGAATCCGTCCCAGCAGCCGATTTCGAGCACGCTCTTGCCGGCGAAATCGATCTTGTCGAGTTCGCTCTCGATGAAGCGCCAGATGCGACGGTGATCGTCGGCTTGCGACACGCTGAGGGCGCGCAGCCCGTTTCCGAAATCGAACTCATGATACCAATGAATGGCGTCAATTTCCTTTTGCAGCGCTTCGCGCGAGGCTGCGTCCTGCACGTCCATCGAATGTTCCTTGGATAATTGCGTCAGGCGCGCGACAGCGCCCACTCTAGTCGCGGCGAGGCGCGGATTTTGCCTTTATTCCGCGCTCCATGCAAGGTGAGGCCGCACCGTCCCGACGCCGTCGAGACTCTCCATGTCCGTCGCGAAGGCGCGGATACGTGGCGCGATCTCGTCGCGAAAGCGCGAGCCGTTGAAGACGCCGTAATGGCCGACGCCCTTCTGCACATAATGGCGCTTCCGGGCGGCAGGAATATTGGCGCAGAGATCCAGCGCGGCCTCGGTCTGGCCGACGCCGGAAATGTCGTCCTTTTCACCCTCGACGGCAAAGAGCGCCGTGCGGCGGATCGCTTTGAGGTCGATCAGATTGCCTCGGTGGCGCAACAGGCCGAGCGGCACCTGGTGGCGGACGAACACGCGATCGACGGTTTGAAGATAGAATTCTGCGGTCAGGTCCATCACCGCGAGATATTCGTCGTAAAAATCGCGGTGTCTTTCGGCGGAGTCGCCGTCGCCTTCGACGAGATGGTTGAACATTTCGAGATGAGCCGAGATATGGCGCTCGAAATTCATCGACATGAAGCCGGAGAGCTGCAGAAAGCCCGGATAGACTTGGCGTCCCATGCCCGCGTGCGGAAACGGCACGGTGTGGATGCAATGGCTGCGGAACCAATCCATGCCCCGCTGCTGCGCCAGCTTGTTGACGGCCGTCGGGTTCACACGGGGGTCGATGGGGCCGCCGATCAGCACCATTGATTCCGGGACGTCGGGATCGTCGTCCGCCTCCATCGCGGCGATCGCGCAGATGAGCGGCACCGAGGCCTGACAGATGCCAAGCGTATGCAAGGGCGTTTGGGTCGCGTCCAATGCAAGGAAGCGCATAATTTCAATGAGATAATCGACGTAATCATCGAGATCGAAAGAGCCGTCGACGAGCGGCACCGTGCGCGCGTCGCTCCAATCCGTGATGTAGACGTCGTGGGTCGGCAGGAACGCCTCGACCGTGCCGCGCAGCAGCGTGGCGTAGTGGCCGGACATCGGCGCGACTATCAGCAATTTCGACTGTCGGGGCGCCGGACCGGCAAACTGCCGCTTGAAATGCAGCAAGCCGCAAAAGGGGCGGCTCCAGACAACTTCCTCGACGATCTCGACCTCGGCGCCGTCGACAACCGTCGTGTCCAAACCGAACAGCGGTTTCCCGTAGCGGCGAGTCATGCGCTCGAACAGCTCCGCGGAAGCGGCGACGTTGCGGCCGAACGAGGTATGATGCAGCGGATTGAGCGGATTCTTCATCGCGTGCAACATCGCGTCCGTCGCCGCCCGCGCCGGCGCGAAAGCCAAGTGCAACATTTCGTAGAGCTGGTAAGACATACGGTCCATCTTTACGCTTCTCCCCGCCACCCCCGTCGCAGCCGCCGCGCTGCGATTTCATGTTGCACTGCACAATCATATTTATAACACATTCAAGATGGGCCAAGTTAGAAATCTGGCGAGCAGAGCTGTGGCGCCACGGAACTGAAAATTCGCAGTTCCGTCATATTCTCGCAGTCAAGGCCCCGACTGCAAGCGAAAACCAGAGCGTGGCGGTTGAAATCCGATAGAGCGCCAAAGCGCGGCGAATATCCGCCGCATCGGCCTCGCACCTGCCGTCGCCAAGACTCGCGCCGTCCGCCGCCTCAGCCCCGCCGTAGGAGCGTGGCCCGCCGAGCTTGAGGCCAAGAGCGCCCGCCGCCGCGGCTTCGGGCCAGCCGGCGTTAGGGGAGGCGTGCTTCGGCGCATCGCGCCAGGCCGCCGTCAGCGCTTTGGCCGGGGAGGCGTCCCTCATCGCCAAGGCGCCGATCGCCAGCAGGCCCGCGGCCGCGCGCGCGGGGAGGACATTCATCACATCGTCGCAGCGGGCCGCGGCCCAGCCGAAGGCGAGATAGCGCGGCGACTTGTGGCCGATCATGCTGTCGGCGGTGTTGACGGCCTTGTAGGCGAGCGCGCCGGGTAAGCCAAAAACCGCGAGCCAGAGCGCCGGCGCGACGACGCCGTCGGAGAAATTCTCGGCAAGGCTCTCGATCGCGGCGCGGGCGACGCCGGATTCGTCCAGCGCCGATACGTCGCGTCCGACGATTTTCGCCACCGCCGTCCGGCCGTCTTCCACCGAGATCGTTAGAGCCTCCGCGACCGCGGCGACATGCGCATGAAGGCTGCGCTGCGCCAGAAGGCTGGACGCAAGCACAGCGAGCGCCATCCAACCGAGCGGAAGCGCGAGCGCCGCGCGTTCGATCAGCGCGCCGCTCCCAACTGCGACGACAAGAAGCGCGGCGAGAGCGAGGGCGCCTTTCGCCCGTCGAAGCGCGAAGCAATCGCCCTCACGGTTCAGTCCTCGGTCGAGCGCGGCGATCAACGCCCCCATCCATGTCACCGGATGGCCGATCCTGCGAAAAAGCGCATCCGGATAGCCGGCGCCCGCCTCTATGGCGAGCGCCAGGAGCGCAACGTCGAAATTCACCGTCCAAAAAGCGCGGTGATCGAGGCCTTGGCCAGCGCGTTCTGATTAATGGTGAAGCCGGCGATGGCGGTGCGGCCATGGGCGGCGTCGCCGAGCTTCTCCGTCTTGAGCGCATAGACGGTGAAAACGTAGCGGTGCGGCTTGCCGGGCGGCGGGCAGGGGCCGCCATAGGCCTTGTCGCCAAAGTCCGTCTCCAAATGATGCGCGCCGGGCGGCAGATTTTTACCAGACGCCTCGCCGGCGCCCCGCTTCAGGCCCCGAACGTCGGCCGGAATGTCGACGACGAGCCAGTGCCAGAAGCCGGCGCCGCCCGTCGGCGCATCGGGATCATGCACGGTAACAGCGAAACTCTTGGTTCCAGGAGGCGGGTCGCTCCAATTGAGCTCCGGCGAGATGTTCTCACCGGTGCAGCTCATGGAATCATAGACATGCCTCATATCGATTGTCTTGCCTTCGGCGATGTCGGGGCTTGTGAGCTCGAACGCATGGGCGCCGCTCGTATCGGCGGCGGCCAGCGCGATAAGGCCGAGAAAGGATGAAACGCTGCGCAACATGTAAGCGTGCTCCTCAAATCTGGAATTCGCCGCATCTTTAGCGGATCGGCGCGCCGGTGTCGCGCGCCCGCGCTTCGCGGTAAAGAGGGCGCATGAGCGATGCGGGAAGTGGGCGTCCTTTGCGCCGCGGCTGGACGACGGGCGCCTGCGCGACCGCCGCGACGCGCGCCGCCTTCGAGGCGCTGATGACGAACGCGCCGCCTCCCGATCCGGTCGAGATCGCGTTGCCGTCGGGAAAGCGCGTCGCCTTCGCGTTGGCGACCTTCGAACGGGAAGGGGATGTCGCCCGCGCCGGCGTGGTCAAGGACGCCGGCGACGATCCGGACGTCACCCACGGCGCCCTTATATGCGCGCAAGTGCGCCGCGGCGCTCCGGGCGCGGGCGTGCGGTTTTTCGCGGGCGAGGGCGTTGGCGTCGTGACGCGGCCGGGGCTTCCGCTGCCGCCCGGCGAGCCGGCGATCAATCCCACGCCCCGTAAGATGATGCTTGAGACGATCATCGAAGCGAGCGCGAAGATCGGCGTCGGCGCGGACGCCGACATCGAAATTTCGATTCCCGGCGGCGAGGAACTCGCCAGACATACGCTCAACGGCCGGCTGGGGATCGTCGGCGGACTCTCCATTCTCGGCACCACCGGGATTGTGACGCCCTTTTCCTGCGCCGCCTGGATCGACAGCATCCATCGCGGCGTCGATGTGGCGCGCGCCAGCGGCTTAGCGCATGTCGCCGGCACGACGGGCTCGACCTCCGAGGCGGCGGTGAAGCGGCTTTATGATTTGCCGGAGACGGCCCTGATCGAAATGGGCGATTTCGTCGGCGGGCTGTTGAAATATCTTCGCACGCATCCGGTCGCGCGGGTCACGATCGGCGGCGGCTTCGCCAAAATGACCAAGCTCGCGCAAGGACGGCTCGACCTCCATTCGGGGCGCTCGAGCGTCGATTTTGCGCGGCTCGCCCACACCGCGCGAGAGGTCGGCGCGGGCGAAGAGATTGCGGCGCTCATCGCCAATGCGAATAGCGCGCTCGAAGCCTTGCAGGTCGCGCGAAGCGCCGGGGTCGATCTCGCAGCGCCGATCGCGCGCGATGCCTGGAGAACCGCTGCGCGGGCGCTCGATACGGCGGAGGGCGAATTGGAGATCATCATATTCGACCGCGAGGGGGCTCTACTTGCCCGCACGGCGTTTCAAAGGGCCAGCATATGAGCGAAAATCCGCATCTCACTCTTGTGCTCGGCGGCGCGCGTTCCGGCAAAAGCGCTTATGCGGAAAGTCTCATCGTCACGCATCCGTCGCCCTGGACCTATATTGCGACAGCGGAGATTCTCGATGAGGAAATGCGCGCGCGCGTCGACGCGCATCGCGCAAGACGCGGCGAGGATTGGCGCACGGTCGAAGCGGCGCAAGCGCTCGTCGAAGCGGTTCGCGAGGCGCCAGTCGATGGCCCGTTGCTGATCGACTGTCTCACGCTCTGGCTGAGCAATCGGCTGCTCGGCGGCGCCGATCTTTCGCGTGATCGCGCGGCGCTTGTTCATGCGTTATCGTTCCGCTCGGCGCCGACCGTCGCCGTCTCGTCCGAGGTTGGATTGTCGATCGTGCCCGACAATGCATTGGCGCGTTCTTTCCGTGATGCGGCAGGCGAATTGCATCAGTCTGTCTCACGGATTGCGGGAAGAGTCGCGCTTGTCGTCGCGGGCAATCCGCTGATCGTGAAGGGTCAGCCGAACGTCTGATTTTTGGCGTTCTGCGCAGATTGAATCTTGTGCGCGTATTTGAAGGAGAACGTTCATGTGCAACAGTTTGCTCAAATCAAAAATCCCTGTCGCTCTCGCCATCGCGGCCCTGTTTGCGATCAAAGCGGCGTCAGGCGCCGAGCGTCTGCCGGCCTACGGCGCAAATCTGTCCGAGACTTCCGTGTCAGGGCTTTCATCGGGCGCCGCGATGGCCTTGCAATTCCATGTGGCGCATTCCGGCGTTGTCAAAGGCGCGGGGATCATCGCCGGCGTGCCTTACGACTGCGCGGAGCAGAGCTCTAATCGCGCGACCGGCAATTGCATGAAGCCGGACGCTACGCATCCTGTCCCGGATCCGGCGCATCTGAAGGACATCACCGACTCGCTCGCGCGCTCGGGGGCCATAGACGACGTCGCCAATTTGAACGATGCGGGCGTCTGGCTGTTTTCCGGCCGCAAGGACGGTGTGGTGCTTCCCGTCGTGATGGATGCGGCGCGCGACTATTATTCGTTTTATGTGCCGCCGGATCGCATCGTCTATCGAAACGACATCGGCGCGGGCCACGCGATGGTGACCGAGGACTTTGGCGACAAGGATTGCGCGGCGACCAAGGCTCCGTTCATCGTCGATTGCGATTTCGACGCCGCGAAAGCCTTGCTCGAACAGATTTACGGTCCGCTCAATCCGCCGAGCGCAGAGCCCGCCGGAAAATATGTCGAGTTCGATCAGAAGGAGTTTCTGCCGGACGGCAATCCCTACAATCACAGTTTAAGCGATGTTGGCTACGCCTATGTGCCGCATGCCTGCGCCTTGGAGACGTGCCGCGTGCATGTCGCGCTGCATGGCTGCAAACAGCAGGCCGCCCAAATCGGCGACGCATTCTATAAGAACGCCGGCTACAATCGTTGGGCGGATACGAACCACATTATCGTTGTGTATCCGCAAACCATCAGCCGCTGGGGCTGGGGCTGGCCGTTCTATACGTTGAATTTCGTGTGGAACCCTAACGCCTGCTGGGACTGGTGGGGCTATGACAACGCCGAGCACCACACCAAGAAAGGTCCGCAGATCGCCGCCATTCGCGCGATCGTGGACCGGCTCGCGACGAAGCCCTGAGTCTAGCGCCTCATGTCGTGCTTGTGCATCATCATTGCGCATGTCGGGAGATGGCGATTGTTGTGACAATTTGGGTGTGCCTTTTGGCGCCGTTCGCTATCGGAACAATAGCCAAATTGCGAATTAGGGCGCGTCATTTGCGCGCCTCCAACCTCGACTCGCCCGATAGGACGAAGACCGGCCGCCGTTTCCCACTCAGTCTGCTGCGCATTTCTTCGCTTGGCTAGGACGCGAATAGTTGGCGTGTGGCCATCGTTCGGGTCGTGTGACGTGATGGCGGACGGGCAAGCTCGTCGCGCCAAAAGGCAGACGTCGCGAGGGGCGGAGAGCGCCTATATTTTCGAGTTCGCACGAGCGACTGCCCGAAACAAATTGAAATCAATTGGCCTCAGTCCGGCTGAGGAAGTAGCCCCATATGCTAGGCGCGGCTCGGAAATGTCGGACGTCACTGCGTTCGCTCGACCCCGGACGGCGTGGATAAAAAAGGGGTAAGGATATGAAAAGATCGCTTGGCGTGCTCATTGCATTTAGCGCGATTTCAGTGGGCGCGCAGGCGGCGGACTTGCCTTCCCATAAATCTTCGCCGCCGCCGTACTTAATTGCGCCACCTCCGCTTTGGACCGGCTTCTATGTTGGCGCAAACCTCGGAGGAGGAGTGCCGAATAGGGGAGCCGGCGGCGTAATCGGCGGCGGCCAGCTGGGTTACAATCACCAATTTTCGCCGCTGTTTGTCGCCGGCCTTGAAACCGATATCCAGGGATCAAGCATGAGTGGCGTGCATTGGTTTGGAACGGTTCGGGCACGCTTGGGCACAACGATAGTTAGTCCGAAATTGCTCGTTTATGGGACCGGCGGATTCGCCTATGGTGGAAGCAGCGGCGCGGGGGCAGGCTGGACCGCCGGCGGCGGCGTTGAATGGGCTTTCGCTCCGAAATGGTCTGCGAAGGTTGAATACCTCTATGTCCGCCTTTCCCAGAACGAAGATTTTGGGCCACGTCGACATGGCGACCAGGGTTTCCACGTCGTGCGAGCGGGACTCAACTATCGCTTCGATCCATATGCATTTCTAAGCCCGCGAAAGGCCTTCTAAGCGTTCCCAAGGGTCGGATACGCTTAGCCGCCTGGCGACGTTCATCACCATAGCGCGTTCCTTTCGATCAAGCGTGAAGGCAGACATCATGTGTAACAATGATGTGTCGTCTCGACGGCGCAAACGGCTGACCGCGACGGCGGGAGCGCTGGCATTTGCTATTTGTTGTAGCGAATTGGCCGCGCTCGCCGGCGTCGTCTCAGTTGCGTCGGCGACTTTCGCACGAGCGGAGCCTGGCTGGGGACCGCCGCCTCCGCCCCCAGACTCGTGGGGACCACGCCGCAGACGAGGGCGTCGATTGCCGTCACCGCCACCACCTCCTCCTCCTCCTCCGCCTCTGCCTTTTTTTTGACGAATGGCCCGATCGTCAGGACGGACACAAGCGCCGAATGCGAGGCGAAAGCGTCGATAAGTTTCACAGGGAGCGTTTTACGCGCCCGCCGCGTTCAGCCCTTTCTCCAGATCGGCGATGATGTCGTCGATATGTTCGATGCCGATCGAAAGGCGCACATAGCCGGGCGTGACGCCGCTCGCGAGCTGCGCGTCCTCGGCGAGCTGCGAATGCGTCGTCGTCGCCGGATGAATGGCGAGGCTGCGCGCGTCGCCGATATTGGCGACGTGATAGAACATCTCCAGCGCGTCGATGAATCTGCGGCCGGCGTCGAGACCGCCCTTCAGCTCGAAACCCAGCAGCGCGCCATAGCCGCCCTTCAGATAGGCGTCCGCGCGGCGGCGCATCTCGCCGGTCTGTTGCGAGGGATGAATGACGCGCGTCACTTCACTGCGCTTGCTCAAGAAGTCGACGACCTTCTGTGCGTTCTGCACATGACGCTCCATGCGCAGCGTCACCGTTTCGACGCCCTGCAGCGTCAGAAAAGCGTTGAACGGCGAGGGCGCGGGACCGAGATCGCGCAACAGCGTCGCGCGCGCCTTGATGATGTAGGCGACCGGTCCGATCGGCTTGACCGCCTCAACCCAGACGGCGCCATGATAGCTCGGATCTGGCGTATTCAGCGCCGGCTGACGCTGCGGGAATTTCTCCCAGTCGAAATTGCCCGAGTCGATGATGGCGCCGCCGATCGACGTGCCGTGGCCGCCAAGATATTTCGTCGTCGAATAAACGACGATCGCTGCGCCATGATCAATCGGCCGGCAGAGAATCGGCGCCGCGGTGTTGTCCATGATCAGTGGCACGCCGAGTTCCCGGCCGATCGCCGCCACTTCGGCGATCGGAAACACGGTGAGTTTTGGATTAGGCAGAGTCTCGGCGTAATAGGCGCGCGTGCGCGCGTCGGTCGCGCGGCGGAAATTCTCGGGATCCGCCGGATCGACGAAGCGCACCTCGAGGCCCTGGTCCTTCAGCGTATTGGCGAAGAGGTTCCAGGTGCCGCCGTAAAGATCGGTGGACGAGACGACATTGTCGCCGACGCGCGCCAGATTCTGAATCGAAAGCGCCGAGGCCGCCTGTCCCGAAGCCAGCGCCAGGGCCGCCACGCCGCCCTCCAGCGCCGCGAGCCGCGCCTCCAATACGCCGGTCGTCGGGTTGCCGATGCGCGTATAGATGTGGCCCAGTTCTTTGAGCGCGAAAAGATTGGCGGCGTGCTCGGTGTCGCGAAACTGATAGGAGGTCGTCTGATAGATCGGAACGGCGACGGCGCCGTTGGTCTCATCTGCGCGCCAGCCGGCGTGGAGCGCAATCGTTTCGGCGTGCTTGCTGTCGACGGCCATCATCTTCCTCCCAGAACAGTTTCCGAAAAAGCTGACAGACTTTTTCGAAGAGCGCCTGCTCCACCATTTTGATTTTGAGCGATTCTTATCGATCACATGATTCCGTGTGATCGGGAAGCGGCTCCGGCGTAAGCGCAAGCTGAATACGGCAAAGCGTATGCGAGCGCTACATCGCGCGCTTCACGCCATTGCTAGTTTTATTCCCGCCTCCATTTACCCGCGGGGCGAATTTTGCGCGTTGGCGCCTCGCCAGGGAGTTCGACATGAAGACAGGAATAGCCGTCATCGGAAGCCTCGCCCTCGCCTTTCTGGCGTCTGCGGCGTTGGCCGAGGAGCAGCAGTCACAGCTGCAGCAACAGGAGCAGGGCGTGACGTCGGGGCCGGCCGCCGGCACGCCTGTTGAGCCTTCGGGATCGGTGCAGAAGGACAATCCCAAAGCGGAGGAGGTCAATCCAAGCGGCGTTTCCGGGCCAAGTGGAACCTCGGCCGGCGCGCCGGCGGTGGAGGGCAAGAAAGGAACACAGAGCGGGCAGGAATGGTCCCCGCCCGAAGAGATCAGGCGGAAGAAGGGGCCAAGCTCATAGCGTCAGTTCGAACGGCGATCAGCGGCAAGGAAAACACGGGTCGGGAATCGCTGTGTGTGAATCGATCGGCGGCTTCGCGACGCATGGCGACTGATCTCAGCGTCGTGAGAGTCGCCGATCGCTTTTCGCCATGGATGCGATGATGCGAATCTCAAGCTTGGCGTTATTCCTTGAGTCGAGGAACTCGCCGACTATAATCCGCCCGGGCCATAAATGAGCGCAACCCCGCGACTCGGGCCCAATCCAAAGGGGGATTCGCCATATGAAAAAACTACTGCTGTTGACGGCCGCAATCGCTGCGGGCGCAATCTTCGGCGCGCC
>NZ_JAMRYX010000175.1 GCF_024448135.1 Methylocystis suflitae | reverse complement strand
ATTGCCAGGGTCTCGCCGAGATGGCGCGCCAACAGCGCTCGAGGAGCGACGCTCGCTCCGCTTGTTCACAAACGTTTCGCAGGACTGCAGGCGATCTTTCTTTCATTCGAATTCATGCCTGAAGGCGCGTGCGGACGCGATGGCCGGCCGCCGGATTCGGGCTGGCTGAAGCTGACGGAGCATCGTTCGGCAATTTCGGCGGGCGGGGAACTGGCGATCGAGAAAAGCCGCGCTGCGCCAGGCGAAGCGACATTCGCGCAGAAAAACGTCGCCCTCTATCTGACTATGCCGCCGGGCGCAGTTTGACGTCGACGTTGTGCTCGAGGGGAAATCTATTTGGTCAGCAGCTGACAAATCGAGTCAAGCTGCTCCAATGATTCATAGCGAATCCGAAGCTCGCCCCTTTCATCCTCGCCGCGAAGTTCGACACGCATGCCGAGGGCGTCGCTCAAAGTTTTTTCGATCGCGCGCGCGTCGGCGTCCTTGGTGGAATTCCTGGCCGAATTTTTGGCGGAACGCAGCGAGCGTCCCGACGGGCCAGCCTCGTCGGCATGGTCCTTCGCCAAACGCTCGACGTCACGAACCGTCAATCCCTTTTCGACGATGCGCCGCGCCACTGCCGCCGGATCGGCGACGGCGAGGAGCGCGCGCGCGTGACCGGCCGAAATCGCGCCCTCGGCCACGAGCTTTTTCGCCTCCTCCGGTAAATTGAGCAGGCGAATCGTATTGGCGATGTGAGGGCGGCTCTTGCCGATGATTTTCGCGATGTCGCCGTGGGAATAGCCAAACTCCGCGCCGAGCCGCTCATAGCCCTTCGCCTCCTCTACGGCGTTGAGGTCGGCGCGCTGCACATTCTCGATGATCGCGAGTTCGAGCGCTTCCTTGTCATTCGCCTCATGAATGACGACCGGCACGTCGGAAAGTCCCGCCATCTGCGCCGCGCGCCAGCGCCGCTCGCCCGCGATGATTTCATAGGCGTCGGCGACGCCGACGATGACGCGCACGATGATGGGCTGAATCACGCCCTTCTCGCGAATCGATGCGGTCAGTTCGGCCAGATCCTCCTCGCGAAAAGAAATGCGCGGATTGCGCGGGTTAGGGCGCAAAAACTCGATCGGCGCCTTTCGCGGACCGCGCGGGCGCTCGGCCGGGGCGGCGTCCGCGGCGGCGTCGCCGAGAAGCGCCGCCAATCCCCGGCCCAGCCGGCGCCGCGATTCATCCGCCATTTTGAAGGCTCCTTCTTGGCTCTCAGGCAACGTGGCTCTTGGGGCTGCTTTTTGGGCTGCTTGGCGCTTAGGCGGCGCGCAAGCGCTTCTCGCGCTGGATCACTTCCGAGGCGAGCTTCAGATAGGCCTGACTGCCCGAGCATTTGAGGTCGTAGAGCAGCACCGGCTTGCCATGTGACGGGGCCTCCGAGACTCTGACGTTGCGCGGGATCATCGTCTGATAGACCTTTTCGCCCATGAATCGACGCACGTCCGCGACGACCTGATTGGCGAGGTTGTTGCGGGGGTCGTACATCGTCAGAACGACGCCATGGATGGACAACTTATGGTTGAGAGTCTGCCGAACCTGTTCGACAGTCGAGAGGAGCTGGGATAGGCCTTCCAGCGCGAAGAATTCGCACTGCAATGGCACGACGACGGCGTCGCTGCTAGCTAACGCATTGATTGTCAAGAGATTTAGCGACGGCGGGCAGTCGATTAGAATATAGCTGTAGCGCCGCTCGTCATCATGATCGGCCGCCAGCTCGGCGAAGGCGCGCTTCAACCTGTAGGCGCGATCCTTGTCATTGGCGATTTCGAGCTCGACGCCAAGCAAATCCAGAGTCGACGGCGCGATCGAGAGCCGCGGCACCGCCGTGGCGACGATCGCGTCGGCGAGGCTCGATTCGCCGAGCAGCACGTCATATGTGGAAATCGTTCGTTGGTGACGGTCGACGCCGAGGCCCGTCGACGCATTGCCTTGCGGATCGAGGTCGATGACGAGAACTTCCTCGCCGACCGCCGCGAGCGCGGTGCCGAGATTGATGGCGGTGGTCGTCTTGCCCACGCCGCCCTTTTGATTGGCCAGCACAAAAATGCGCGGCGAAGCGGAAGCGGTCACGATGGGGAAGCCTTGTGCTTGACCACGACGATGCGCGCCTCCGTGCGGGTGCGGCTTGCCGTCGATTCGCAGCTCAAGCTACCGAGCGTCTCGACCGCGGTCAATTCGTCCCGCCATTCTTCCCCCTTTAAAAACACCCCAATGGCGCCTTTTTTTAATGGCGCTTCGGCAAGTTGCACAAGGCGAGCGAGAGGCGCCAGGGCGCGGGCGCTGACGCCGCCGACTTCGGCGGCGAGATTCGGCAGAACGCTTTCGATTCGCTCGGCATGAACGACCGCAGGCGCTCCTGTTTCACGTGAAACAGCACGGAGGAATCCGGCCTTGCGCTGGTCGCTTTCAATCAGGTGCACGACGGCATCCGGCGTCGACTTCAATAAGAGCGCGGTCACCAGCCCGGGAAAGCCTGCGCCGGACCCCAGGTCCGCCCAACATCGGATGTGAGGCGCGACGGCGTGTACTTGCGCCGAATCGGCGAAGTGCCGCAGCCATACCTCTCCGAGGGTCGCCGAGGACACCAGATTGATCTTCGCCTGCCAGCGCCGCAGCAAGGATTCGTAGATCTCAAGCTCCGCTTGAATCGGTTTGAGCTCCGGGAAAAGCCCCAGCGCCTGTTCCCGGCACGAGCTGTCTCTCACGCGCGACGCGCCCGCGCCGCCAGCAGCGTCAACGCCGAAGGCGTCA
The DNA here is from genome assembly GCF_024448135.1 of Methylocystis suflitae. Taxonomy (GTDB): domain Bacteria; phylum Pseudomonadota; class Alphaproteobacteria; order Rhizobiales; family Beijerinckiaceae; genus Methylocystis; species Methylocystis suflitae. The sequence continues at coordinate 10,645 of NZ_JAMRYX010000175.1, read as the reverse complement.
TGCCGTCGATCCGTTGCGCCTGGCCGATCGTGCGCGGCCGCAAATAACTCAGCTTCCCGCGCAATTCCGCCGAGAGCCCGGCGATCGTCGCATAGTCCAGCCCATCCGGCAGCGCCAGGCGCTCGTCGCGTCGATACGCGTCAATATCGGCCTGCTGGCGGTCGAGATAGACGGCATAGCGCGCCTCGGTCTCCAGCCGCTCGACGGTATCGGCGTCAATTCCGCTGAACTCGGGCCAGATCAACGCCAGGCGATCCAGCGTGATGTCCGGAAAGGACAGCAGCGCATAGGCGCTGCGGCGCAGCCCGTCCTGATTGACCGGCAGCCCATGCCGGCGCGCGGCGGCCGACGTTAGCTCCCGCGCCTGCAGCATGGTGCGCGCAGCCTGCAATCCGGCGGCGCGGGCTGAGTAATGGGACGCGCGACGAGCGCCGACGCAGCCGATTTCGATCCCGCGCGGCGTGAGACGCTCATCGGCGTTGTCGGCGCGCAGCGACAGGCGATATTCGGCGCGCGAGGTGAACATGCGATAGGGCTCGCTGACCCCCCGGGTGACGAGATCGTCGACCATCACGCCGAGATAGGCTTCCGCCCGATCGAAGATGATCGCGGCCTTTCCGGCGGCGCAGCGCGCCGCATTGAGCCCCGCGAGAAGCCCCTGCGCGGCGGCTTCCTCGTATCCCGTCGTGCCATTGATCTGCCCGGCGAAGAAAAGACCGCGAAAACGCTTGGTTTCGAGCGTCACCGAGAGTTCGCGCGGATCGACATAGTCATATTCGATCGCATAGCCGGGCCGCAAAATGCGGGTGTCCTCCAGCCCAGGTATGGCGTTGATGAAGGCCTGCTGGGTCGACAGCGGCAGCGAGGTCGAGACGCCGTTCGGATAGACGGTGTCGTCGTCGAGCCCTTCGGGCTCCAGAAAAATCTGGTGGGCGTCGCGGTCGGCGAAGCGCGTCACCTTGTCCTCGATCGAGGGGCAATAGCGCGGTCCGGGGCCGGAGATGGCCCCCGTGCGCAACGGCGAACGATGCAGATCGTCGAGAATGATCTGGTGCGCGGCCGGCGTCGTGCGGGTGACGCCGCAGGCGATCTGACGGTTCGCGATCGCCGTCGTGAGATAGGAGAAGGGCTCGGGCGTCGGATCGCCCCATTGTTCTTCGAGAGCGTCCCAGCGGATGCTGCGCCCGTCGAGCCGCGGCGGCGTGCCGGTCTTAAGCCGCGCGACCGCAAAGCCGGCCTCCCGCAACCGTCGGCTTAAGCCGTTGGACGGCGCATCGCCCATCCGACCCGCGGGCGTGCGCTCATCGCCGATATGGATCACGCCGCCGAGAAAGGTGCCGGTGGCGACGACGACGGAACCGGCCCTGATCTCGCCCTCGGCGGTGGCGACGCCGCGAACGACTTCGCCCTCCATCAGCAGATCTTCGACGGAAGCTTCGACGATCGTCAGGTTTTCCGTCTCATTTAGCGCCGCCTGCATCGCCGCGCGATAGAGCTTGCGGTCGGCCTGGGCTCGGGGACCGCGCACGGCAGGGCCCTTGGATCGGTTTAGCACGCGGAACTGGATGCCGGCGACGTCAGCCACCCGCCCCATCAAGCCGTCGAGGGCGTCGATCTCCCGCACCAGCTGGCCCTTGCCGAGCCCGCCGATCGCAGGATTGCAGGACATTTCGCCAATTTTTGCGCGGCTCTGGGTCACGAGCGCCGTGCGCGCGCCAAGACGCGCCGCCGCAGCCGCAGCCTCGCAGCCGGCGTGCCCGCCGCCGATCACAAGGACGTCGAAATGTTTCATCCCGGAATTCATGGCTTGGCCTGTTTCACGTGAAACATATCACTTGCCAATACAAAAACGCGAGAAAACCGCGTCGAGGATCTCTTCGACGTCGACCGCGCCGACGATCCGCCCGAGCGCACGGGCGGCGCGGCGCAACGCCTCGGCCTGAAGCTCGAGCGCTTCGCCGTTAACCATGATACTTTCAATGCTTTCAACAGCTTGCTCAAGCGCGCGACGGTGCCTTTCTCGCACGATCAACGACCCCGACCCGTCGCCGAGGCGCGCCCGAGCGCGCGCTTCAATCGCCGCCGCCAGCGTCTCCAGCCCCTCGCCGCTCAAGGCGCAGACGCCGATCGCGCCGCAAGGCGCCGGCGTCAGATCGGTTTTGGTCGCAACGCGGATCGTCTCGACGTCATGGTCCGGCGGCGCCTCCGCAGAATCCGACAGCCACAGCGCCAGATCGGCGGTTTCGACCCGCGCGAGCGTCCGATCGACGCCGATCCGCTCGATCGCGTCGGCCGCCTCGCGCAGACCTGCCGTGTCGATCAATGTCACCGGCAAACCGCCAATATCGAGATGGGCTTCGATCATATCCCGCGTCGTGCCGGGAATCGGCGAGACGATCGCGAGGTCCCGCCGCGTCAACGCGTTGATCAGCGTCGACTTGCCGACATTCGGCCGCCCGAGAATCATGACGAGAAAGCCGTCGCGCATGCGCTCCGAGGCTGGCGCGAGCTGCAGCGCCGCGCGCAGGTCCCGGGCAAGCGGCGACAACAACGCGCTGAGTCGCGCCGGCGAAAACGCGCCGACGTCCGCCTCGTCGCTGAAGTCGAGCTCGGCCTCGACCAGCGCTAGCGACTCCACCAGCGCCGCCCGCCAGCCCTCGACTTTTCGCCGCAACGCGCCGCCCGCGACGCGCAGCGCCTGCCGCCGCTGCGCCTCGGTCTGCGCGTCGATGAGATCGGCAAGCGCTTCCGCCTGAGAGAGATCGAGCTTGCCATTGGCGAAGCTGCGGCGCGCGAATTCGCCGGGTTCGGCCGGCCGCAGGCCGGGAAGCCGATGCAAAGCGGCAAGCGCGCCCTCGACGACCGCGCGGCCGCCATGAAGCTGCAGCTCGCCATAATCTTCGCCCGTTGACGACGCGGGACCGGGAAAGAATAGCGCGATCCCCCGATCAAGCATTTCCCCAGTCTCTGGATCGCGCAGAACCACAAAACTCGCCTGCCGCGGCTCGGGGAGCCTGCCGGCGAGCGCCGTGAGCGCCTCCCCCGTTTCCGGACCGGAAATCCGAATGACCGCGATCGCGGCCCTTCCGGCGCCTGTGCCGAGCGCGAAGATCGTGTCCTGCGCCGTCATTGGCTGGCGGCCTCACGGCGGCTTGGAGCGGCAATGAAAATTCCCGATCGCTTGCTCCCGTTCAACGGGTCGGGACCGAAAATGCTGCAGCGCACAAACGTAGGGCTCCGGGCGATGAACGCGCAGGACTCGCCAGCGTCGCGCTTCCGATCGCGCGCAACGCCGACCATCGTCCACACATTGGCAAAATCCTCGAACATGCGCGCCGCTTATTTCCTTCGCCGCTGGCATTCGCAAGGCCGGTCCGGCACAAAGACATATGCGAACGCGAGCAATATGTCGCCGGCTCAACGGCTCGGATGCGGACCGCTTTCAAGCGTTGCGACTTGAGAGCTTTACATTGGAGCCCCGCGCCTTTCGCTTCGCGCCGGAAGATGAGGCGCATATCGCGCTAGACGCGGTCGCCGCGCGCCTGCAGCGCGACTTTGTCGTCGGCGCATTCAGCGCAGAAGACTCGCGAATGATTGGCGTTGGCGGACTCGCTTGGAATGATGGCGTGAAAACGCGCCACAAGGCGCTGCTCTACGGCATGTATGTGAAGGCCGCTGAGCGCGGATCGGGCGCCGCCGATGAGATCATGCGAAGACTGATTGACGAGGCGCGCGGCAGCGTCGAGATCGTCACGCTTACCGTGGTCTCGACGAACTTACGCGCGCTGCGCTTCTACGAGCGATGGGGATTTCGCGCCTATGGCGTCGAAGAGCGCTCAGCGAAAAACGGCGACGGCGATTATTTTGACGAAACGCTGATGGCGCTTCGTTTCGTTGATGAGAATAGGCGACAAGACGAGCGCCGATAACTCGGCCCGAACACCTATCGCCGTCAGGTATTCATCGAATCGAAGAAGCCCAGATTGTTCTTCGTCTCGCGCAGCTTTCCGAGCAGGAATTCGATCGCGTCGACCGTGCCCATCGGATTGAGGATGCGGCGCAGCACATACATCTTCTTGAGGATGTCGGGCGCGACGAGCAGCTCTTCCTTACGGGTGCCGGAGCGGGTGATGTCCAGCGCCGGGAAAATCCGCTTGTCGGAAACCTTGCGGTCGAGAATGATCTCGCTGTTGCCGGTGCCCTTGAACTCTTCGAAGATGACTTCGTCCATGCGCGAGCCCGTGTCGATCAAGGCCGTCGCGATGATCGTCAGCGATCCGCCTTCCTCGATATTGCGCGCCGCGCCGAAGAAGCGCTTGGGCCGCTGCAGCGCGTTGGCGTCGACGCCGCCGGTCAGCACCTTGCCGGATGACGGCACGACGGTGTTATAGGCGCGCCCGAGCCGCGTGATCGAATCAAGCAGGATAACCACGTCGCGGCCGTGTTCGACGAGACGCTTCGCCTTCTCGATCACCATTTCCGCGACCTGCACGTGGCGCACCGCCGGCTCGTCGAAGGTCGAGGAGACGACCTCGCCCTTCACCGAACGCTGCATGTCGGTGACTTCCTCAGGCCGCTCGTCGATGAGCAGCACGATGAGATAGCACTCGGGATGATTGGTCGTGATCGACTGCGCGATATTCTGCAGGAGCACGGTCTTGCCGGTGCGCGGCGGCGCCACGACCAGCGCGCGCTGCCCTTTGCCGATCGGCGCGACGAGATCGATGATGCGCGACGAGAGATCCTTGCGGGTCGGGTCTTCAATCTCGAGCTTGAGGCGCTCGTCCGGATAGAGCGGCGTCAGATTGTCGAAGGGCACCTTGTGGCGCACCTTCTCGGGATCTTCGAAATTGATGCTGTTGACTTTTAAAAGCGCGAAATAGCGTTCGCCCTCTTTCGGGCTTCGGATCATGCCCTCGACCGTGTCGCCGGTGCGCAGGCCGAACTTTCGGATCTGCGAGGGCGAGACGTAAATGTCGTCGGGACCGGCGAGATAATTCGCGTCGGGCGACCGCAGGAAGCCGAAGCCGTCCTGCAGCACCTCGACGACGCCGACGCCGACGATTTCGACGTCGCGACTGGCGAATTGTTTCAGAATCGCGAAGAGGAGCTCCTGCTTGCGCAGGAGCGAGGCGTTCTCGACTTCGTGCTCTTCGGCAAAAGCGAGGAGTTCGGCGGCGGACTTGGCCTTCAAGTCCGAAAGTTTAATTTCCCGCATTCAGGAGGAACCTTGGGTATTACTGGCGCGCATATGGAAACGAGCCGGAGAGAAGAGGTGTGGCGGGGGAGACGGCCTTCGGGGAGCGCCGGCGAAAATCCGGCGATGCCGCTACAAGCAGACACGGGCCTCAGAGGGATAGGGTTCACTTAGACAATTTCCAGACATGAATCAAGAGTTCCGTTAAAGCGGCCCTAACGCGCCATATGGGGACCCGCCGCTGGCGGACTCAGGCGAAGGCGACGGCATGATCGTTCCGATCCGCGCGGAGCGCATCTTGGCGCCAACAGGGCCATGGTGAATGGCGCCCTGCAGCCGATCGCGCCCGACTGAGGGAAGATCATCGGCGAACGTCAGAACGGCTTGACGATCACCAGGATAACGACGCCGATCATCAGCAGGGTCGGCAGTTCATTGAAGATGCGATAGTAGCGCGGCGAATGAACATTGGCGTCTTCCGCGAAACGGCGCATCAGCGCGCCGTCATGAATATGCGCCGCGGTCAGCAGCACGACGAGCGTCGCTTTCGCGTGAAACCATCCTGACGACAGCGCCCCGCTCTCGATCGCCAGATAGACGCCAGTCATCCAGGCGACGAGCATCGCCGGCGTCATGATGTAACGATAGAGCCGCCGCTCCATGATCTTGAACGTCTCAGCGAGCGTCCCCTCGCCCGCGCTGGCATGGTAGACGAAAAGACGCGGCAGATAGAGAAGCCCCGCCATCCACGAGATGATGGCGATCACATGCAGCGCCTTGATCCAGACGTACATCGTCAGGCTCCCCGTCGCACGCGCGTGACAAGCCGCTCGACGTTTTCGATCGGCGTCTGCTGCAAGATGCCGTGACCCAGATTGAAGATATGCGGCCGGCCTTTGAAGGCGGCGAGAATCGAATCGACTTCGCGGTCGAGCGCTTCTCCGCCAGCGACAAGCACGAGAGGATCGAGATTGCCTTGCAGCGGTATATTCGATTCTGTTTGCGCAACGGCCCATGCCGGATCGAGCGCCGTATCGATGCCGTAGCCATCGGCGCCGATCATTTGCGTGAGCTTGGGCAGATGCGCGTCGGCGCCGCGTATGAAGGCGATCACCGGCGTTTGCGGATGGCGCGCTTTGACGCCTTCAACGATCCGCCGAACCGGCGCCCCCGACCAGCGATGAAATTCATTCGCCGGCAATACGCCGGCCCAGCTGTCGAAGATTTGCACGACCTCGACGCCAGCCTCGATCTGACGCGCCAGATAGTCGATTGACGCCTCGACGACGCGATCGATCAGCTGCGCGAAAGCGTCGGGATAACGATAGGCGAACAGACGCGCCGGCGCCTGATCGGGCGTGCCTTGCCCGGCGATCATATAGCTTACGACCGTGAACGGCGCCCCGCAAAAGCCGATAAAGGCGACGTCCGACGGCAACGCGGTTTTTACAAGATCGATCGTCTCGAACACCGGCGAAAGATGTTCAAGCTTGAACGCGCCGAGCCGCTGCGCCTGCTCCGGCGTTTCGATCGGTTCAAGCCGCGGCCCGGCGCCGCTCTCGAAGGACACTCGTTGGCCCATGGCGTCGGGCACTACAAGAATGTCGGAGAAGAGAATCGCCGCGTCGAAGTGAAAGCGCCGGATCGGCTGCAGCGTCACATCCGCCGCCTTCCGCGGCGAATAGCAAAAATCGAGAAAGCTTTTCGTCGTCGACCGCACGTCGCGATATTCGGGAAGATAGCGGCCCGCTTGCCGCATCAGCCATAGCGGCGGAACGCTTCGCGCCTCTCCACGCAGAACCGAAAGAAGCGCCTTCTCCTCCGCCATCGCGTTCGCTCCGTTTGTCGTCCTCGACAAGCGGGGTAGCGCGAAACGCCATTAAAACAAAATTCATTTTAATAAGAATTGATTCTTCATCTATATCGCGGCGGGGACGAAAGTTAATTTTCATTAACCAGTCGCCCACAGGCGAGCCGCGAAGCGACGGTCACGCCGGCCATTACGGGAAAACTCCAGTCAGCGAACGGAATCATGGGTATATCGCAATTTCTCGGCGCAAGTGATTGTGGATGGCCTGTGAATCCCTTCTGTACCGGCGTCGGCGGGAATCCGTTCGACAGGGCTTCTCCTGTTGACCGTTTGGGCGCTCTATGCCCGCTAACCGAAGCGGAGGATTTTTTGACCGCGCTTTATCCCCGCTCTTCGGCTTACGCGGGAGGGCTGTGGACGTGACCGCGAGGCCAACATCGACCTTCTGGCGCGAATCGGCGCCGCTGATTCTCGCCTCGAAAAGCGCCGGCCGCCGGCAGGCGCTGCTGCATTCGGGCGTTCCTTTCGAGATCATTCCCGCCGATGTCGACGAACGTGCGATTGAATCGCGGCTTGACGGCGCCGACGCCGACGCGATCGCTTTAGCGCTGGCCCGCGCCAAGGCGCTCGCGATTTTCGCCGAAGGCCGGCTCGTGCTGGGCGCGGATCAGGTCGCAAGCTGCGAAGGCAGGATTTTCGGCAAGCCGCCGACGATGCGTGACGCCGAAGCGCTCCTGCGGCTTCTCTCCGGCCGGCGGCACCGCCTGCATTCGGCGATCGCCCTGGCGCGCGACGGCGCCGTCGTCTTTGCGACGGTCGGCGTCGCCGATCTCACCATGCGTGCGCTGAGCGAAGACTTCATCGCCGCTTATCTGACGGCGATCGGAGAGAATGCGCTGACATCAGCCGGCGCCTATCAGATCGAAGGCCTGGGCGCGCAACTCTTCTCGAAGGTGGAAGGCGACTATTGGACCATCATGGGGCTTCCGTTACTGGAGCTCCTCGAGGCGCTTCGACGCCAGGGGGCGCTCCTCTCGTGACACAGCCAAAGATGCTGCGCGTGGGGCTGACTGGCTCGATCGGCATGGGCAAGTCGACGACGGCCGATATGTTTCGCGACGAAGGCATCGCGGTTCTCGATTCCGATCAGCTCGTGCATGACCTCTATAAAGGACCGGCGGCCGACGAGATTGATCGCGCGTTTCCCGGCGTCGTCGTCAATGGCGTCGTCGATCGCGCGCGGCTCGCCGCCCGCGTGCTTGACGATCCTGCGGCCCTCAAGCGTCTGGAAGCGATCGTGCATCCGATGGTGTGGGCGGCGCGCGACGCTCTGATCGAAGAACGCCGCAATCAGGGCGACCGCATCGTCGTCTTCGACATCCCGCTGCTGTTCGAAACCGGCGCAGAAAAGGACTTCGACGTCATTGTCGTCGTCACCGCGCCGGAAGATGTGCAAAAAGCGCGCGTTCTTGCTCGGGAAGGCATGACGACCGAGAAATTCGCGTCCATTCTGTCGAAGCAGACGCCTGATTCAGAAAAGCGCGCCCGCGCCGATTTCGTGGTCCATACCGACCAGGGTCTGGACGCAGCGCGCCAAGAGGTGCGAAACATCGTGAAAGCGCTTGAAGCGCGGCTCGGGTGAAAAATGCGGGAGATCGTTCTCGACACTGAAACGACGGGGCTCGATCCCTCGAGCGGGCATCGCATCGTCGAAATCGGCGCGGTCGAGATTTCAAATCTCATCCCGACCGGCAGGCATTTCCACTGCTACGTCGATCCAGAGCGCGACATGCCGGATGAGGCCTTTCGGGTGCATGGCCTCTCGCGCGAATTTCTGGCGCAGCACAAGGTCTTCAAGGAAATTGCGGCCGAATTTCTCGACTTTATCGAGGATGCGCCGCTCGTCATTCACAACGCCGAATTCGACACGCGCTTTCTCAACGCCGAATTCGCGCTCATGAATTTGCCGCCGCTCGGCGGCGCGCGCATCATCGACACGCTCGCCATGGCGCGCCGCCGCCATCCTGGCGGCCCCAATTCACTCGACGCTTTGTGTCAGCGTTACGCCATCGATCTCTCGCGGCGCGAGAAGCATGGCGCTCTGCTCGACGCCAATCTCCTCGCTGAGGTCTACGCCGAGCTTTGCGGCGGACGGCAGTCGGCGCTGTCGCTTCAGACCGTTCACGCGGTGCGCATCGCCGCCTCGACTGATCTGCTGCGCCATCGCCCCGAGCCGCTCCCGCCGCGGTTAAGCGCGGCCGAAAAGACGGCCCACTCTGTCTTTGTCGCGACGATCAAATCGCCGATCTGGGATCGTTATCTCGCAAGCGACGAAGACGCGGCGCCGAGCGTCGCCGGCTAATTGCCCTGAGTCGCGCTCTGCACGCCCGCTTCGGCGGCCTTTTGCTGATAGAGCGCGACGAAGTCGATCGGATCGATATAGAGCGGCGGATAGCCGCCCTTGCTCGTCGCGTCGGCCACAAGTTGGCGCACGAAGGGAAACAGCATGCGCGGGCATTCGATCATCACGATCGGATGCACCTGCTCTTCGGGAATGTTCAGCAGTCGGAACACGCCGCCATATTCAAGATCGAGCTTGAAGAGGAGCCCGTCTCCCTCGCCGGCCTTGCAGTCGAGCATCAGGCTGACCTCGAAGTCGGTCGGCGCCAGCTGCTTGGCGTTGACGTTGACCTGAATCGAGATGTTCGGCGCCTTCTCCTGTGCGCCGAGTGAGCGCGGCGCATTGGGATTCTCGAAGGAGAAATCCTTCAGATATTGAGCAAGCGAATTGAGGGCCGGAGCGCCGCCCGGCGCTCCTTGCGCGCCGTTGCCATTGGTGTCGGTCATTTAGGATCTCCAGCAAAGCCGTTGTCATGAGAATTCGCGCCCGCCTAACACGTCTGTCAGAAGCGAACAAGGCGTTGCGCCGGTCCTACTTGGCTGTGCTTCGGCGCGGCTTTCCCCCGGAGCCGCGCGCTTCGCGTCGCCATTCGCGCGGGTCGAGGTCGATGATTCGCGGGTCTACGCTCCCGGACCGCGCCCGCAGCCGCCGCGCCAGGCTCTGCCGCACGGAGGGCGACTTCAGCGCCAGCCCGACGAAATCCGAGGCGAAGCCAGGAAGAATGAGCAGGATCGAGGCGAGCGCCTGCAACGCCCCGTCCAGCATCGCCCCGTCGAGCATGGCGGAGCTTTCGCCTTTCGCCTTGGCGGCTAATCCGGCGCGGACAAAATCGAGGAGGCGCCGCACGTCGGAGAGGCCAAGCAGCGATGCGCCGATGGCGAGCGCGATCGCCACGAGAAGCCCGACGGCGCGGACGACGAGCGCGAAACAGAGAATCTCCAGCACGATCCATGTTGCGAGGACGGCGCCGACAAGCTTAGATTTCACCGAATCATCCGATCTTTGCGGCCTACCCGCCCGCGGCGATACGCCCGCCCCTTGATTCGTGACATGTACGAAGCGACATGATAGCCGACGACAAATTTATTCGGGAGTTGCCAATGCCGGCCTCCGGCGATCTCTTCGATCCCAGCCTTATCGTTTTCGCGGCGCTCGCGGTTTTCGTCATCTGGAAACTGCGCTCGGTGCTCGGAATGCGGGTGGATCGCGATACGCCGCCCCCGGCGCGCTTCGCGCC